>NZ_CP048635.1:1672500-1948381 GCF_010669145.1 Rhizobium oryzihabitans | reverse complement strand
AAATGGTAGTCTGGGCATCAGTGTCGCAATCTCCTTAATTTTTGCTGTTCAGCGAAACGGTGAAAACCGGGGAACGCAAACTTTGGTTCCTGCCCTCGACGCGGCCTTCAAATCACTGAGACTGCAGGAATGCAGGGCCGATGATAGTTTTCCGAGCCACATTGCCGTTTGCGCTCAATGGCGCGGATCGCTGCAAGTTGCCGCTGCAACTGGGCGATCTGCGTGCTTGATGAAAGCCGGATGTCTGCCGCAGCGCAGCTTTGGGCCTGCGCTGCCGTTTGGCCAATGACCAGCGGAAACAAAAGGAAAATCACCGCTGGCCAGATCCGTGTCATGGCACGACACCCGGCACATGGGACGGCCGGTCCGAAATTTCCCGCCTGTCATGTCCAGGAAGCAATGCGTTCATCGCCGGTTTTCCCCGTTCCTGTTCATCGGGGCTGCGGTCTTGGAGGACGCGGGCGATGGTCCCCGTGCGGCGGTCTTGGCGGACGCGGACGATGCTCCCAATGGGGCGGTCTTGGCCGATGGCCCCAATGGGGAGGCTGCGGTCTGTGAACAATAACCGGCAGCCCGATGATCGGCCCGACATGAATGACGGCTTGTCGCCGGTTCTGGTATGTGGCCTGAAGATAATTGCTGGAAGCCCAGCCTCGCTGGCCGGCAAAGATGACCTCGCACCAGCTATAGCCATTCAGACACCACGGATGGTGAGCGTGGCACCGGCAGGAATAGTCCCTATCCGGGCATATTGCGTGCCCGGCCCGGTCCTAATATTCACATTGCCCGTCGCATAGGCATTGGCCGCTTCCGCAAGTGATGGCAGCGAAGCGCCCACCAGCAAGGCAAGCGATGCAATAATGGTCTTTATCCGCATTTTATCCCCCAGATTGTGCTCGGGCCCTGAGTCCGATGCTTCACAAGTCGGCATGAATACCGCTCCAGATTCGTCTCTTACGCATTGCTCCAATGTCTTCGCACGCACCTCTGTCGCCCGGCGGGCTACCACTTGATGTTGAGACCGACGTTCCCTTCGATGACGCGTTTCCGTTCACCGCCTAGATTGGTGGTGTAGTCCACCGTCGCAAACAGGCTGACCCTTTCCGTCAGGCTGGCGACGACGCCTGCGCCGAGTTCCAGCGAGGTGCCGCCGATTTCGGTGACGATGGGATCGTTGGCGAAGCGGGTGGTCTGGTCGGAGGAGAAGCTGTGCCAGAGATTTGCCTTGAGATAAGGCTGAATGAGACCGCTGCTGGTTTGATAGTTCCCCTGCAGCCTAGCGCCCACTCGTCCGGTAAAGGGACTGTCTGAATCGAATCCGACCGAGGAAAAGCGGTCGGCTGCATCGTCGAGGGAAAGGTTTTGCCAGATGATCTGGGCCTGCGGCTCCAGCGTCCAGTCCTCTAAAAGAGCGATCGGGTAACCGCCCTCAAGAGAGGCCGTAACGCCGGTGCCGTCAATATCCAGCCGTTCCCCGGCTCTGGACGTAGCGTCACCGCCGAACCACGTGCCCATCAGAACGGCATCGATATACCAGCCCTGAGCGCCGATATGCGTCCAGTATCCACCGACGCTCGTGCCGCTGATATCGACATCGCCCACGGCAAGGTTGTTCCACCCCAGCGCCTGGCCTTTAATATCGCCGTTCATCTTGGAATAACCGACAAACAGACCGAAGCGGTCGAAGCCCCCTGCCTCGCTTTCACGGCCGAGCAGGTCCTGCCCTGCCTGGAAACCGAAAAGGTTGCCGTCGAAACTCGGCGAGACGGTTCCATCCCATTTCAGCTCGGTATTCTGGCCGAAGGTGCGCGCCCAGCTTGTGGGCATCCATCCGTGATCCTCCAGCAGAGCCTGTTCGCCGCGCCGTTCATGGAAGGTGCCGAGTGTCGACAGGGCCAGATAGTGCGCAAGCGGCTGCACGGCCGAAAAGGTCGGAACCTCGATACGGTAGAGCGGCACGATATCGGCAATCACCGGCGTCGCGCCGGGCGTTGGCGGCACGGCAGAGGCGCTCGGGATCAAGGCAAGCGTGGTTGGCGGTACGGGCGGCGCAGGCGGGGGACTTGCCGCCCCTGCGGCCTGTGGGGTGGGCGGAGCTTCCGGCTCCGGATCGCCCGCATTGATTGGAGGCGTGGGGTCCGTCGGGTCCGTCGTCGCGCTTCCCTCCGTCGGTATCGGCGTGGGTGGCAGTTGCGAGGCCGGGGGCGCGCCGGTGATGTCGGGTGCCTCAGGCTCTGGCGTCACAATTGGCTGAAGCGGGTCCGGCGCGCCTGCAATCGCCCCGCCACCCGAAACGATCGTCGAGCGAAGATACCAATTGTCCTGAGTGCCGGCCGAAACACCGCCTTTGAACAGGTAATATTCGTAGGCGCCGGCAGCAACGCGGCTGTTGAGCGCAAATGCGCTGCCAGCGGTTGTTCCTCCATTCACGGACTCGACAACCATGATGCCGTCAGCAGTCGTGGTCGCGCCGGATCCTCCGGCATTGACCACGTTCATCCCCGTGCTGCCGGAGGCCGTGCCGCCATCGATGACCAGCCTGTCGGAGGCGGAGCCATCGCTGCCAAGCACGGTATCGAGAAAAATCTGGCCGCCATTGCCCACGTAATTGCCGGAGATCGTGAAGGTGTCCGAGGCATTGCCGCCGCCATTGGTGAGATCGATACGGCCTGAATTCACCAGATTGGCGAAAGCACCGGCCGTGAAAGCGGAGACTCGTCCATTCGCACCGCCTCCATAGACCGTGCTGGCGGAATCTATGGAAAGCGTACCGGTTCCGGTGCCGCTGTCGCCAAGTGTCAACGTCCCGTCGAACACAAGCTCGCTGTCATTGGTGAGGTTTATTGTCTCCCAGCTGTCGAAGCGGGCAACCCCTCCCGTCTTGACGTTGCTCATCGTCAGGGTATCGGTCCCCAGACCACCGCTTATCTGCGTGGTCGCGCCGATATGGGCGTTGGCCAGATTGGTGAGCGTGGCGGTGTCGTCATCGGCGCCAAGGTCGATGGCGCCATAGATGATGCCACCGCCATTCCAGTTGAACCTGTCGTTACCGAAGCTCAAAAGCACATTGCCGCCCACCGTGCCGCCGGTAACGGTCACACTGTCGGTTCCGCCGCTGACGCTGATATTGCCGCCGATCGTGCCACCGGAGAGAATGATCGTGTCATTGCCAAAACCGGTCACCAAATTTCGATCGATGACGCCTCCCGACATGTCGAAGACGTTGTCGTCAAGTTTCATGTTGACGCGGCCGATACGGCCACCCGTCATGGTGGCGATATCGCCATCATCGAACGCATCGATGATGCGTCCGTCAGACATGAAGAACGTGTCGAGATTGTCGCCCTGGTTGAGGGACTGGATCGTCCCGCCCGTCATCCGGAAATCGTCGACGCCGCTGCCTTGCTGCACATTGCCGGTAACGGTGCCGCCGGAAATCACGAAGGCGTCGTTGCCGCCCCCCTGAACCACCGCACCATCTATGGTGCCGGAATAAATCTCGATCCTGTCGGTGCCGCCTCCAAAGGTGACGTTACCGGCGATTGTTCCCGTGCCGCCGGCCGGAAGAAGCAGCGTATTGTTGCCGCCGGTATCATTCAGCCCACCCACCGATGTCCCGGTGTCGCAGATATAATTGTCGTCGCCCGCCGTCGGCGTAAAAATGCAGGCTGCATCCACGGGTTCCGAGTAGAAAAAAATCGCGCCCGAAACCAATGCGGTTCCAGAACAGAGAAATCGTCTTAAGCCTTTCAGCTGGCAACGATAATTCATCGGCGGCCCCCGTCGAATTGAATGATTTCCCAACCCATTCCATTTGACGAATGCGAGTACGACACAGACAAACCGGTGCCGCAACCCTAAGGAGTTGCCGCGAAAACTTCTACAAAACCGAGAGACGATGGCAGGTCGAATAAAAGCCAAGGACCTCACCCGTTGGATCAGTATCTCTTCGGTCAGGCGCGGCAAATATCAGATACGACAAGATGTTCACTGCCGGACAGCGTGGCGATTTGCGTTTTGTCAATTCGCGACCCATTGGGAAAAGCTGCGCCCGTCCGGAACTGGACTTGCAGACAAAGGCAATTTTGAATTTTATCTTTCCATTATATTCGAATGGACGACAATAAGGTTTTTATTGTCGCCCAAAACCATCGCACACAACTCAACTTTAATCACAAAAAAGTGATGTAAACTTCCTCGAATCCAAGGCCCGCCAAGGGTCAGCCTCCTGGATTTTACAATGCGAAAACAAAGCGTTCCAGTTTGCCGAGCGTCTGCTGACCCAGTTCGATGGCGCCGAATCCCTTCGCCTCCTGGAACTCGGCCTCGGTGCTGAACACCATGCCGAGCACAACTTTCGTCGCGCCATCCTGATCCTCGAAAGCGGCCCAGGCGTCAGCATGTTTCGGCCCGTTTTCTCCCCAGAGCAGCGTATAGCCGATCCTGTCTTCGGCCCGGACCTCGATATAACGATGATGGTTGGGATAGACCGTGCCGTCGGGGCCGATCATGTCGAACACCCATTCACCGCCGGTTCGCAGATCGATCCTCGCGGTGCGACAGGAAAAGCCTTCCGGACCCCACCATTGCGGCAGCGTCTCGGCGTTCATCCAGGCGTTCCAGACGATGTTGCGCGGCGCCCTTATCGTTCGCTCCAGCACCATGGTCCGTTTGGCCACCTCGGCCAGATTGTCCAGACCGGCGCTGAACCCCTGCCGGTAACCCGCCTGCATATCGGCGGCCAGCGAGGAAAGCTGAACGGTTACGGTGAGCCGGCTGCCCTCATCCACGGCTGAAAGATCAGCCGTCACCAGCGCCGCCGACTGCGTCACACCGCCGGACGAAACCACCTCGTAATTCACGCTGCGAGTACCCGGCTGCAGCTCCAGCCATCCGCACTCACAGCGGATATCCGGCTGCCCCTTGACCTTGCAAAGCGAAACTTCACGCCCGCCCACCCTGGTGTCGGCCTCCAGAAACTCCACGGTCACGGAGGGTGTCGGAGCAGCCCAGACGGCCCGCGCGGCAGGCGACGTCCAGACTTGCCAGAGGACCGATAATGGAACAGCGATCACCCGCTCGAAGCTCAGCGTCGCAAAACGGCCGTCGCCAAGATGGGGCTCGGCACGTGTGCCGTCCTGATTGAGTTTCGACATCATTCCGAGCGCTCCTTCGCAGCCTGCATTGCAAATGCCTCCAACCGGTTGAGCCGGCTTTCCCATGTGGCCCGCTGTTCATCGAGCCATGTCCGCACCGGCTCCAAGGCCTCGGGCACGATTGCGCATGTGCGCACCCGCCCGTCCTTGGAGGTGCTGATCAGCCCCGCTTCTTCCAGCACCGAAAGATGCCGCATCACCGTGGGCAGACGCAGCCCCGTGGGAGCGGACAATTCCATGACCCGCGCCGGACCCTGCGCAAGCTGGGTCAGAATTGACCGGCGCGTCGGATCGGCGAGAGCCTGAAAGATCAGTGACAGTTCGGGTGAATGCTTAGCCATGATACTAACTATCACGCAGCGCAGCTCTGACGCAAGAAAAAACTTCGTCGATTTGCTAAGTGTTTTTTCGAGCGAATTTGTCCGCTGATCGCACAAAAGAAAACGCCGGAGCAATGCCCCGGCGTTTCGTTTCAGGCCACCAGACCCTTGGTCAGTTCCAGCGCCTGCCGCTCGAACAGCCGGCGATAGATGCCGTCATTCAGCCGGATCAGCGCCTGATGGTCGCCTTCTTCGACAATCTTGCCCTTGTCGAAGACCAGCAGACGGTCCAGCGCCCGCACGGTGGAAAGCCGGTGCGCGATGACAAGCGTGGTGCGGCCGTCCATCAGGCGTTCCATCGCCTGCTGGATCTGCACTTCGCTTTCGCTGTCGAGGCTCGATGTCGCCTCATCCAGAATCAGCACCGGCGCATCGGCAAGGAAGGCCCGGGCAATGGCGACACGCTGGCGTTCACCACCCGACAGTTTGACACCGCGTTCGCCCACCATCGTTTCATAGCCCTTGGGGAGGGACATGATGAAGTCATGGGCGCTCGCTTGCCTCGCCGCCTGCTCGATCTCACGCCGCGAGGCGCCTGGCCGGCCATAGGCGATGTTTTCCGCCAGCGTGCGGTGAAACAGGATTGGCTCCTGCTGCACGATGGCGATCTGGTCGCGCAAACTCGATTGCCTGACGCTGGCGATATTCTGGCCGTCTATGCGGATTGCGCCCGCATTGATGTCGTACAGACGCTGGATGAGCTTGACGAAGGTCGTCTTGCCCGAACCCGAATGGCCAACCAGACCCACGCGCTCGCCCGGCTTGATGGTGACCGAGAAGTCCTCATAGAGCGGATCGGGATGCGCGCCATATTGAAAAGTGACGTTATCGAAAACGATCTCGCCCTTCTCGATCTTGATCCGTCTGGCGTCCGGCCTGTCTTCGATGCCAAGCGGCATCTTGTCGAGCAGCACCAGCTCTTCCATGTCGTTGACGGCACGTTGCAGGTTGCGGATATCCTGACCGACATTGCGCAGATAGCCCTGCAACACGAAGAACATCGCCAGCACGAAGGTGATATCACCCGGCGTTGCCAGCCCCTTTTGCCACATGAGAAGACCCGTTCCGAGGATGCCGGCCTGCATGGACACCATCATGAAACCCTGGATCGTGCCGCTCAGCGTGCCGCGTTTCCATGTTCTGCGCGTGCGATTATCCCATTTGGCCAGCACGTGGGTCAGCCGGGTTTCTTCGCGGTTTTCGGCGCCGAAGGCTTTCACGACCGAGTTGCAGCTAATGGCATCCGCTAGCGCGCCGCCGAGCTTGGTATCCCAGGCATTGGCAAGCCTTGCCGCTGGCGATACGAAACCCATGGAAAGCGCCACCGTGACGCCGATATAGATCAGCGACCCGGCACCCACGATCAGGCCCATGACCGGCCAGTAGCTGCCGAGCACGATGGTGGCGCCCACCAGCATGGTGATGGACGGCAGCAGCGCGATGAGCAGCAGGTCGTTCAGCGAATCCAGCGCCCACATGCCACGCGTGATCTTGCGCACCGTCGAGCCGGCAAAGCTGTTGGCATGCCAGTCGGTCGAGAAGCGCTGAACCCGGTGGAAGCCGTTATTGGTGACGTCAGCCATGGTCCTTAGCGTCAGCCGGATGATGCCGTTGAAGATGAACCAGCGCAGCGCCACGCTGGTCAGCCCCAGCGCCACAACGATGACGAAGGCGCGCAGCGCCTTGTCCGCCCCGTTGCCGCCGGCAATGGCATCGACGATCTGGCCGGAGAACACCGGCACCATGACTTCGGCCAATGTGCTGGCGATGACCAGCACGATGATAAAACCCACCAGCGCCCGCTGGTGGCTCCAGTGGTGGAAAACAAAACCGAGCACATGGCGATAGGCATCGGCGCGGAAATCGAGCTTCTTGCGAGACATTTTAACCAGCACGGCGCCATAGGTTCGGCAACCGGTCCTCAAAAACGGAAGTTGGATGGCCACAGCCCGGGCGGGAAACGGAGTGATCCCGTCAGATCAATCGGGCTATGAGGGAAAACAAAACCGCATGGCGCGCGTGCGCGGGGCGGGCCGCGAATGGATATGACCTAGTGTCGGGTCATTCCCTGCGGGAGGATTTCGGTGAATGCTGGTGTCATGCAACGCCTCCCTTTGGTTCGATCTGACGCGGTGAGTATTTTGTACCTGAGCGTTTCGCCATTGCCAACCGGGTAATTGCAACCTTATGGCAAGTGATGCGAAAACGACACATTGGCCGATGCGACAGGTATGGTCGCAGCCTGTGTCTTTCTGCTGCGCATCCCGGGAGGGGTGCGCAGCGAGATATCAGAAGAGCGGATTGTCGTTCCCGGTCAATCCATCTGCACGTTGGCGTTCTTGACAACCGGTTCCCACTTGGCGATTTCGGCAGCGACATGGGTTTTCAGCTCTTCCGGCGAGGAAGCGACGATCTTGGCGCTGAATTCCGCCATGCGCGCGGCAACGCCGGGATCAGCAAGCGCTTTCTTGGCCGCGGCATTCAGCTTGTCGATCGCCTCGGCCGGTGTGCCGGCAGGCGCAAAGAGCGCATTCCACGTGTAGGTCTCGTAACCCGGCACGGTCTCGGCGATTGTCGGCAGATCCGGGAAGGATGAAGCCCGCTCGGCCGTGGTTACGCCAAGCGCCCGCAAGGTGCCGGATTTGATGTGGCCGGACGATGAGGGCAGATTGTCGAACATGATCGAAATCTGGTTGCCGAGCAGATCGTTGAGTGCGGGGCCGGCGCCCTTATAGGGAACGTGCTGCATGCTGACGCCCGCCATGCTCTTGAACAGTTCGCCTGAAAGGTGCAGCGGCGTGCCATTGCCGGAAGAGGCATAGGCATGTTTGTCCGGCTCGGCTTTCAGAAGCGCGATCAATTCCGCGACGCTGTTGACGTTCAGTTTCGGATTGACGACCAGCACATTCGGCACCACCACCAGCAGCGAAACCGGGGCGAAATCCTTTTCCGGATCGTAAGGTTTCGTCTTGAGAATGAGCGGGTTAAGTGCGTGGGTTGCAACCGTGCCCATCAGGATCGTGTAGCCATCGGGCTCGGCCCGGGCGACGCGGTCGGCCCCGAGATTGCCGCCGGCACCGGCGACGTTTTCGACGACGATCTGCTTGCCAAGCTCGTCACCCATTTTCTGCGCGATGACGCGTGCCACCACATCTGTGGAACCGCCGGCCGCGAAAGGAACGACCAGAGTAATCGTTCGATCGGGAAAGCCCTCAGCGCTCGCCGTCATTCCCAGCACACCAAAAGAAACCGCCGTGGCGGCAAGTTTCAACAGCATGCGCCGTTTCGAAGACCGGTAATTCATGAACCCTCCTGTGACATGGCCTCCCCGCCATCGCGGCATAGTAGCTCAAATGAACCTGAGGGCAAGCCGTTGGCCTTGCCGCGGGAAACAAGAGGACGTGAGGGTCTAAGCGCTCATGCGCTCTTCCACGACACGCCAGTTGACCAGCTTGTCGAGCACGGCGCGGATATGCTCGGGTTTGCGGTTCTCATAATCGAGGTAATAGGCATGTTCCCATATATCGATGCCGAGATAGGCCGGTCGACCCACCGCGATCGGGTTATTGCCGTCCTCGTAACCGATGAGGGCGAGTTTACCGGCGTCGTCACGCGTCAACCAGACCCAGCCTGTCCCGAACACGGTGTCGGAAACATCGACTGCGCGTTTGATAAACCCTTCATAATCTCCAAAGGTCTCGTTCACACGGGTCGCGAACTCACCCGTGGGCCGGTTCGGCCCGCCTGGAACGAACTGATCCCAATAGGCGACGTGGTTCCAGGCCTGCGCGGCATTGTTGAAAATCTTGACATCCGCCGCCTCTTTGGACCTGGCCGCCTCCTTGACGATATCGACAAGCTCCATGTCGGCATAGCGGGTATTGGCTGCCAGCGTATTCAGCTTGTCGTAATAGCCCTTGTGATGTTTTCCATAATGGAGGCCGACCGTTTTTGCCGAAATAACGGGCGCCAGATCTCCCTCCGCAAACGGAAGGGACGGCTGTTTCAATGGCAGGGCGGCACGCGCGACATGCGGCCTGGGGAAAATCGTTGCGGCAGCGGCCACAGCGCCGCCCGCGAGAATTGTTCGTCTGGTGATGTTCATGTTTTCCTCCTTTGAATGACAGCCACATGGGTTAACCCGCAACTGCGGCGCAGGTTTCCTCAGGTCGAATCAATTAGACCGTGGACACAGGGTCATCTTGCAAAGACGTGGATTGGGTCAGTCCGCTACGGGAAGGGACATAAAGGAAAGGCCCTCCCGGTTAAGAGAGGGCCTGATCCGATTACCAGCGATAATAGTCGCGGCGGTCTCGCCATTCGCGGTGTTCGCGCCAGTCGCGCCGCTCACGCCATTCTCTGCGGGCCTGACGCTCGCGCCATTCCCGGCGGCCTTCCCAGCGATCACGCCGGTCCCAGCCGCGCTCATAGCGTGGCGGTCCGTTTGGCCGGCAATATCCACGCGGCGACAGATGAAAACCGCGTCCACAGGCATAGTCGACGGTTTGAACATTCGATGTCGCGGGTGCGGACGGTTGACCGATGGGCATGGCGTTCACGCCGCTGCCGAAGAAGGCGCTAAGAATTATTCCAGCGCTTAAAATCATCTTGCGCATCTCATTTCCCTCCTTGTGGGATGGGGTGATTTAGCGCCCTGGGCCGTGAACTGTAGCTGAATGAAACGAGGTGTTTTCGTGGCAGCGGCCCCGCAATTGTGGCGGATTCTGGCAACCTTCCGCTGCATAATTGCTGAACGGCCTGAATGCCGAAATGGAGAAATCCGAGATCGCCACGATCGTTGCGGAAGGTGTTGAACGCCCCGGCAAGGCGCAATCATTCAGGGAAAAATATGCGCGTGTTGATTATTGCTTCTCAGTCCACGTCATGATGTAGCGCGTACCCTTGCCGAGTTCAGGATGGGTATGCGTCTGTTCGACACGCGCGCCAATATTCTGCGCCATAGCCATGATCAGCTTCGTGCCGAGGCCGGTGCCGCGCGGCGATGCCTCCGGTTTTGAACCGATGCCATCGTCTTCAACCACGAGGACAAATTGCCGGTCCTCTTCGGAAAGCCGGACACGAACCGTGCCCGACTGGTCGGGATAGGCATATTTCAGCGCATTGGTCAGAAGCTCGGTGATGATGACGCCGAGTGCCACCGCGTGATCCGCCTTGAGGCTGACTTCACAAAGCGATGTCTCCACCGTGACGGAGGACGAACCGGGAACAGCCTGAAACAGATCGCTGATGATCGACGTGAGGTAGGAATTGAGCGATACAAGGCCGACATTGTCGGTATTGTAGAGACTGCGGTGCACGCCGGCGATGGCGGAAATCCTGCTCTGGGTTTCCAGAAGGGCAACTTCCGCCTCGGGCGACTTCACAGTGTTGATCTGCAGCCTGATCATCGCCGATACCAGCGACAGGCTGTTGGCGACACGATGGTTCATCTCCTTCACCATCATTTCCGCATGTTCCTTGGCCTTCACCAGCAAGCGGTCGGATTCCTCCTTGTTCTGGCGCAGGCGGTGGTTTTCCAGGGCCTGATTGATGGCCGTGCGCAACAGCGGAAAGAAGTCGTCGCCGACATTCTTTATGACAAAGTCGGCAGCACCCGCCTTGAGGGCGTCGATGGCGATCTTGGCTTCGTTCGACCCGGTCACGTAAAGCACGGGAACGCGCCCCGGCAACGACTGGATCGCTGCCAGAAACTCCATTCCCGTCGATGTCTGGAAATAGTGGTCGAGGACGACCACATCGAATTGCTCGTTTTGAAATAGCTCGAGCCCCGAGGCGACGGAGGCGGCATGCACCACCTCCATTCCATGACGACCAAGGACACGGCTGGAAAGCCGTGCCAGCGCCGGATCATCATCAACATACAAAACGCGCAAATCCATCATGCCTTCAAGGTATCTGAATTACAGAGAAAAACAGGCCGAGGTTCTTGATCGCATTGGCGAAACCTTCGTAGTCGACCGGCTTCGTTATATAGACATTTGCGCCAAGATCATAACATTTCTGGATTTCGGTTTCGTCATCCGTCGTTGTCAGCACGACGACGGGCAAACGGCGTGTATGTTCGTTGCTTTTGATCTGCTCGAGAATGCGGATACCCGACATATCCGGAAGATTGAGATCGAGCAGGACGAGAAGATAGCGATCCTTGCTGACAAGGCCATCGCGGCTTTCGCCGAGGATGTAATCAAGCGCCTTTGCGCCAAGCGTAAAGGGCACGATCTCGTTGTTCACACCCGCACGACGCACGTTTTTTTCAATCAGACGAGCATGACCTTCGTCATCCTCGATCATCACGATCGTTACCTCTTGACCGGTTGCCTTCATTGTTCGCCTTCTTTCGTCACTTTTCTGAGGTCGCTCGGCAGGAGCAGCGTGAATGTGCTTCCTTTGCCAAGCTCGGACTCCACCCTAATGTCACCTCCTAAATTTCTGATTAGCGAACGAACGTGGGCAAGGCCAATTCCTTCCCCGGGCTGATCCTGATTGCCGGCGCGGCGGAAGAGCTCGAATATGCGCTCCAGATCCTGCTCGCCAATGCCGCGGCCATTGTCGCTGACCGCGATGGAGATGGCGCCGCGTCCGGCCGGATAGGCGCGTGCGGTCAATCTGAGCGGGCGTCCCGGCATCTGGTATTTCACCGCATTGTCGAAGAGATTGCCGAGGATCTGGTCGAGGGAGATACGATCCGTATAGACGGTCAGCTTCGATGTATCGACATTGATCTCGCCGCCATTGGCATTGATCTGGTGGCGAACCGTCTCGGAAAGCGATGACAGCAATGTTTCAATATCGACCTTTTCCGGTTGCAGCTTCCGCTGGCCATCGCGGGAGATTTTCAGGATCGCATTGATCAGCTGATCCATTTTGCGGGTCGAGGACCGGATGAAGCTGATTGCCTCGGGAATATCCTCCTCAACGGCAAGCCGGGCTTCGCGGACGACCTCTTCGCTCGGCGTCTTGCCATCCGCGAGAATGTAAGCCGTGACCGGCTTCAGCGACGTATCGAATTCGGCGAGGAACCCCATGATATTGACGAGCGGCGCCCGCAGATCATGCGTGACGATATAGGCGAAGCGCTGAATTTCCTGATTGGCGCGGCGAAGGTCTCGCGTTCTTTCCTCCACACGCTCCTCGAGATGACGATTGAGTTCATCGACATCATCCCGGGACCGGTTCAGGGCGCGGATATAGGTGAAGACCAGAAGGATCGAGCCACCGACGACGATCAGGATGGCAAAGGCGCCGCCGATCGTCACCAGTTGCAGCCGGTTGGCGGCGCCCAGCTGATCGCCGACGATGATGCGCAGCCGATCGTCGGTATCCGATTGCAGCTTCGACAGGACGGTTCTGATCTCATTCATGAAACGCTTGCCGTCGTTCTCCCGGACGACTTCCACCGCCTCGGTGATGCGCCCTGCCCTTTGCAGCTCGATTGTTTCGCGCGTTTCGGCCAGCTTGTTGTCGATGGCGCTTGTCATGTCTGACAGAGGCTGCCGGTATTGGTCACGATCCTTCAGCAGGTCCATAAGCCGCGAGCGCCGTTCCGGCAGACGGCTCATGGCGTCCTTATAGGGTCCCAGATATTCGACATTGTTGGTCAGCAGATAGCCCCTCTGACCGGTTTCAATGTCCTGCATCGACGTCACGACATCGAGGATGGCCGCGCGCACGCGGCGCAGTTCGGCTGTTTCCTGGGAGTACCGGTTATTCACCTGCACCAGCCATAACGACATGGCGACCATTCCGGTCAGGATTGCGACACCAACAGCGAGCATGAGAAGGCTTCGCTGAGCGAACGGCGAAAAATTAGTCACAGTAATAATATTCCCGGTAGGCGGCTCATTTGTCGGGCAAATTAGAATATGACAGACGTGGAAGCGAACATTTTATTTCCCGTCTTTGCGGGAACCATCTCTCAGGAAGAGCGTTCAGCAGGGTTGACAGAAAGGCTACCAGCCTGCGCGCGGCCGATGAGATGCAAACGTGGTGAAATATGACTTATAATTTTCAAGGAAAACAAATCCTTGTTCTGGAAGATGATGCGCTCCTGGCGATGGACATGGAAGACTTTCTCTCGGATCTCGGTGTAAGCGTCGTTGGACCTGTTTCCCATATCGAAGCGGCCCTGGAAAAGATCAGCGAAGCGGAGCTTGACGGCGCCGTGATCGACCTCAATCTGCGGGGAGAATTGTCCTTTCCGGTGATCGATGAATTGAAGGCCGCCAGTATACCTTTCGTCATCTGCAGCGGATATGCGGAAATTCCGGGGCTTCGCGCCCAGCTCCGAGAATTGACCGTCATCTCCAAGCCGTGTGATTTCGGCAGCCTTCCGGATATTCTGGCGCGGGAATTCTCTCCCGCCGGCTAGTTGGCGCGCGGTCTGTGCCGGTAGAGATCCACCGGCTCCCTTCAATTCATCGGAAAAACTAGTCGATACTTCAAACCATCGTGGTCGTAGGCAATGGCGCCTTCGGCGTTGAGTTCATACTGCGCGCCCTTGGTTATCAGCGTCGTGCCAAAACCCGTATCTTCGGGAGGGACGACGGCGGGACCGCCCGTTTCCTGCCATTGCAGATCTATCCGGAGCGCTCCGTTCTCGTCGCGGACGAGCCTCCAGATGACCTTCACTACCCCGTCGCCGTTCGACAGCGAACCGTATTTCTGCGCGTTCGTCACCAGCTCATGCAGGATCATGCCGAGGGCCAATGCGGATTTCGGTGAGACATAGATGCCCGCAGGGCCATCGAGATCGACGCGGCCGACAAAGACATTGTGAGGCTCGATTGCCCTTTTCACCACATCGCGGAGATCGGTCTCTCCCCAGTTGCTCTGAAAAAGCAGCGCGTGGCTTTCCGCGAGCGCACTTACCCTGGCAACAAGCCGCGCCTGATAATCCTCGATCGACCTGCTGCCCTTCGCGGTCCTGCGGATGATCGAGATCACCATGGCCATGGTGTTCTTCACCCGGTGGCTGAGTTCGCGAACCAGCAGTTCCTTATGGATTTCCGCCCGCTTCCGCTCCTGCTTTTCACGCGCCTCGGCGAGCGCGCGCTCCACAGCGGAAGGCAGTCTCACCAGCCTTTGCTTGACGACGTAGTCCGTCGCGCCGCGCCTGAATGCATCGATCGCCGCATCCTCGCCCAGGACGCCGGAAACGAAAATGAACGGCACATCCGGGATTTTCTGCACGGCAATATCGAGCGCAGCCATGCCGTCGAAATCCGGCAGCGAGAAATCAGACAGGATGACATCGAACTGGTTGTTCTCGAGCGCTTCGATAAACGACGCCCTGCCTACCGCCCGCGTCACACTCGGCATTGGCGACATGCGCGAAAGCTGTTCTTCTATCAACTCCGCATCGACCGAACTGTCTTCCAGAAGAAGAAGCCTGCATGCATTCATCGGCGGCACCGCGTCATCCATCATTGCGACGGGCACCCGGCGGCGGCTCGTTCAACAGCGCCCAGAACACGCCAAGATCCTGTATCGCCTTGAAAAACTGATTAAATTCGACGGGCTTGACGACAAAAGCATTCACGCCCAGCTCATAACTCTTCACAAGGTCCTGTTCTTCACGGGACGAAGTCAGCATGACGACCGGAATGTGTCGCAAGTTATCGCTGCCTTTCACCTTCTGCAGAACCTCAAGTCCGTCCACCTTGGGCAATTTGAGGTCCAGAAGCACGACGGCGGGATCACCTGCCGGCCGGTTATCGTAAGTACCGCCAAGGGTCAGATAATCGAGCGCCTCGGCACCGTCCCGGGCGACCACGACTTCGTTTGCCAACTGGCATTTTTCGAGAGCTGTCAGCGTCAATTCCAGATCGCGTGGATTATCTTCCACAAGCAGAATAGGTCTCAGTTCAGGCAATTTCTTCCTCTTCAATTTTCATGACCGGCAATGTGAAGGAGAACGACGCTCCCTCCCCGACGGTTCCCGCGGCGCTGACAGAGCCGCGGTGGCGTTCCACAATCCGCCGGACCAGCGCGAGACCTATCCCCGTGCCCTCGAAATCCTCGACACGCTGCAGCCTCTGAAAAACGCCAAACAGCTTGTTGTAATAGGCCATGTCGAAACCGACGCCGTTGTCCTGAACTGAATAGGTGACGTCGTCATCGGTTGCAATTGCCGAAATCGTGATGATGGAGACAGGCTCCTGACGGGAATATTTGATCGCATTGTCGATCAGATTGTACCAGACCTGCCGCAACAATGTCGGATCGCCAAGCGTGACCGGCAGATCGCCGACGTGCCATTCGACCTTGCGGTCCGCAATGGTGGAGAGGACGGAGCGGCGCACTTCGCTGACCAGCTTCTTCATGTCAACGGGTTTCATGCTGATCTGCGCGCGGCCGAGCTGGGAAAAGTTCAGGAGATCATCGACCAGCTTTCCCGCCCCGAGCGCCGCTTCCGAAATCATCTGCAGATAATGCAGCGATTTGTCGTCCATGGCACTGCTTCGCTCGCGCAACAATTGCGCAAAGCCGACGATATGCCGGAAAGGCGCGCGCAAATCATGCGAAACGGAATAGGAAAAGGCTTCGAGCTCCTTGTTCGTCCGTTGCAGCTCCCGCGTGAGGTCCGCCATTTCTTCGGCCTTGCGCAGGACGATGCCGATAATCGCACTGCGAAGCTCGCGCGCGGCGGAAAGTTCCGCCTCGGACCAGGGGGCGGCGATATTGCGTACCTGCTCCTTCCGGATTTCGAAGGATTTTCGCGGATGGATGCGACCGCTTTCCTGCACGGTCTTATGCGGGTTGCCGCCCCAACGCACGGTCTTGACCACCTCCGGGCGGAACCAGATCAGCCAGCTTCCATGCAGCTCCGAAACGCGCATTGCAACAAGCCCGCTGGCAACGGATGCATAAGATGCGGCGGCTGGATAGATCTCGGGAAGGTTCGTGGTTGCGAAGACGTCAGCGATTTCCTTTTCCCCAAGCCATAGCACAAGGTCCTCGACCTCGTGCCTCGGTGGCGTCTGGCCCACCAGATGGCACTCATCGTCCAGAACAAGGGCGGCACCATCCGCGCCGACCTGCTTCAGCAGATCCTGCCTTTCGTCCTCGCCACCAAGAAGGCCGTCCACCCATTTCGGGGCTGACGCCATGCCGTTCAGCAGGCGGGCCTGCACATATCCGAGTTCAACGCGGCGCGACGCATCTTTGGAACTCTGCTCCATTGCAATTCGCATGGACAGCAGCTGCGCTGCAAAGTCACATGCCTCGCGCACGGACCTGGAGACGGAATGCGGTGCCGCATGATGGCAGGCAATAAGCCCCCACAACCTGCCATTGACGATGATCGAGACGGACATGGACGCCGCCGTGCCCATATTGCGCATATATTCGATATGAACCGGCGAGACGCTGCGAAGCTGCGACAGGCTCATATCGAGCACCGCACCCGTCTCCGGATTGATCTGTGGATTGACCGGAACTGGCTTGTAGCCGATGTCCGGGATCATGCGCAGGCGGTTGATCGTGTAAAGCTGCCTCGCCTGAGGCGGAATGTCGCCAGCCGGAAAACGAAGCTCGAGGTAAGACGGTAGGGCGCCGCTTCCCGCTTCCGCCACGACATGCCCGCTCCAGTCCGGTCCGAAATCGTAGATCAGGGTGCGGTCGTAACCGCTGATCGAGGACACGAGCTGCGCTGTCCGCAAAAGCGCGTCCTCAAGCGACGGCACGCTGTTCAGATATTGTGCAAAACCCGTCAGCTCGCCCATCAGCGCTTCCGCCGATTCGCCCTTTCTCGTTTCCTCGAATTCGAGGATGATCAGGGTGCCCGAACGATGGGCGGTGACGTCCAGAGCCTTGTCGGCCCAGACATATCTGAAATTGCTCTCGTCATTCGCATACCAGGCCGACAGGGCATCCCTGAAAGGGAAAACACCATTGTCAGCCACGGTCCCGACCGGCAAGGGCATGTCGAGATAGCGCTCAAGATTGTCGCTTGCCTGCAAAATTGCCAGATCGCGCGCGGAAAGGACCAAAAGCGCGCCGTGTTCCTGGATGGCGCCGGGGATGTGGATGGGCTCGGCGCCGCAACTATCCAGTTTCGGCGTAGCTGAACTCATAAATTTCTCCAGCCGCTTTCCTGCGGAAGACCAATCGACCTGATAACGAGCCGCCAGCCTAGTCATTATTGCGGAGATGTAAACGCGTGCTTTTTAGAAAATGCGCAGAGACCGACGGCACCCGGGCCATCGGCGTCGGCTGCAAACCTTACCCCACCTGAACCAGATGGCCAGGTGAAACCGTCCTGTAGTTCCGCTCAGGCACCTCATAACCCATTGCCCGTATCGGACTTTTCAGCTCGTCATTGGATATGCCGCGTCTTATCCCGCGCCGCGCCGGATCAGGCACCGGCACCGCCGCCATGAGTTTCTTCGTATAGGCATGTTGCGGATTGTCGAAGACGGCCGCGCGCGGGCCGATTTCGACAATTTCGCCGAGATACATCACAGCCACCCGGTGGCTGACGCGCTCCACCACCGCCATGTCATGGGAGATGAACAGGAAGGCCAGATTGAGGCTCTGCTGAAGGTCGAGCAACAGGTTGCAGACCTGCGCCTTGATCGAGACATCGAGCGCCGACACGCTTTCATCGGCGACGATGACCTTCGGATCAAGGGCAAGCGCACGGGCGATTGCGATACGCTGGCGCTGGCCGCCGGAGAATTCATGCGGGTAACGGCTGGCCATATCGGCAGCCAGACCAACCTTTTCGAGGAGATCGGCGGTCTTTTCCTTTGCCTGTTTCGTGGTGCCCAGTTTGTGTTTGATGAAGGGTTCGGAAATCGCGGTCCCCACCGTCATGCGCGGATTAAGCGACGAGAACGGGTCCTGAAAGATCATCTGCACGGACTTGCGCATATTGCGCAGACCGACCGTATCAAGCCGCATGACATCGTAACCGTCGAGCGAAACCTCGCCGCCCGAAGGCTCCACAAGGCGCATGATCGAGCGGCCGGTGGTCGATTTTCCGCAACCGGACTCGCCGACAAGCGCGAGCGTTTCGCCCTGAAACAGGTCGAAGGAGACGTTTTCGACGGCGTGAACCGCGCCCGTCTGGCGCGCCCACAGGCCGGAACGGATGGGAAAACGTGTCACGAGGTTCTTGACCGACAGGACCGGCGTCTGGCCGCTCGCAACCGTCTCGGCCACTTCCACCGGCTCGGTCGACAGGCCGGTTTTCATGTCGAGGACCGGAAAGCGCGTCGGCCATTGCCGGTCGCGCATGGAGCCGAGCTTCGGCACCGCCGAAAGCAGCGCCCGCGTATAGGGATGCTTGCCGCGCTCGAATATATCCCCGGTCGGTCCGGTCTCAACCTCGTCGCCCCGGAACATGACGATGGTGCGGTCGGCGATCTCCGCCACCACGCCCATGTCATGGGTGATGAAGAGGACGGACATGCCCTCCTCTTCCTGAAGCAGCTTGATCAGGTCGAGAATCTGGCCCTGAATGGTGACGTCGAGCGCGGTTGTGGGTTCGTCGGCGATCAGCAGTTTCGGCCGCGAGGCGAGCGCCATGGCGATCATCACGCGCTGGCGCATGCCACCGGAAAACTGATGCGGATATTCATCGAAGCGACCGGCCGCGTTGGGAATGCGAACCTTTTCCAGAAGCCGGACGGTCTCTGCCCTTGCCTGCTGCTTCGAAAGGCCCTTGTGCCGGATGAGGACCTCGGAAATCTGGCGGCCGATCGTGAAGATCGGATTGAGCGACGTCATCGGCTCCTGAAAGATCATCGAGATGTCGTTGCCACGCACGCCCCGCATTTCCCTCTCGGAAAGCGCCAGAAGATTGCGCCCGTTCAAGAGAACTTCACCCTCGATCCGGCTTGAATTGGGGCTAAGCAGGCGCATGATTGACAGCGAGGTGACGGATTTGCCGGATCCGGACTCGCCGACAATGGCGACGGTTTCACCCGGAGCGACATCGAAGGAGACGTTGCGCACAACGCTCTTCCACGCATCATCGACAAGGAAAGAGATGGTCAGGTTTCGAACGGAGAGGACAGGTGTCGTCTTCATGGTTTTATCGCCCCACCGCATAGGCCTGCATCAGTCGCGGCGTTGCCGCGGCCCGCAGCAGGCCGTCGGCATCCCGTCGCGCGGCGGTCAGGCGCCCTACCGACCAGGCATCGGCAACGGTGACCTTGTGGCCACGGCGGCGAAGCTCCTGCAGCGTGATGTCACCCGCTGTGCTTTCCACCATGATTTCGCCCGGCGAGCTGGTGCGCGGATAAAACGAGCCCGGAAAATGCGAAGTGTGGAAAAGCGGCATGTCGATGGCCGCCTGCAGGTTCTTGCCGTGATGCGCATATCGCAGGAAGAAAGGCAGCTGCCATTGGTCCTGCTGGTCGCCGCCCGGCGTGCCGAAGACCATGGAAGGACGTCCCTGATGCAGCGCAAGCGATGGCGTCAGCGTCGTGCGCGGGCGTTTTCCCGGAGCAAGCGAAGTCGGCAGGCCTTCCTTCAGCCAGAACATCTGGGCGCGGGAATTGAGCGCGAAACCAAGGCCCGGCACGATGGGCGAGGATTGCAGCCAGCCGCCCGACGGCGTGGTGGAAACCATGTTGCCCCAGCGGTCGATGACGTCGATATGCACCGTATCACCGCGCTTTTCCGTCAGATGCGACATGGTCGGTTCGTAAACCGCGCCCTTGCCGCTCATCTCGGCCAGCATCGCCATGGTGGCATCCACCTGCTTTTCGTAACCCGGTACGGTGCCGGGACGCAGCTCGAGCGATGCCTCGCTGCCGATCAGTTTACGACGCCCGGCATTGTAGCCCTCGGAGAGAAGATATTCCGTCGGAATCTGGCCGAATTCCGGATCGCCGTAATAGACCTCACGGTCGGCAAAGGCGAGCTTCATGGCTTCAACAATCGTGTGGATGAAATCGGGACCGGACGGGTCCATGGCCGCGAGATCGAAGCCTTTCAAGAGGGCGAGCGACTGCAACAGAACCGGTCCCTGCCCCCATGCGGGCGTCTTGGCAATCGTCCAGTCATGATAATCGAGCGTCTGCGGCGCCTCGATGGTCGCGCTCCAGTCCGCCATGTCCTGCGCCGTCAGCACGCCCCTGTGCCTGGTGCCGCTTGCATCCATGACTTCGGCGGTCTTTACGTATGTGTCGATAGCTTCCGCTACGAAACCCCGGTAGAAGGCATCACGCGCCGCTTCGATCTGGTTCTCGCGACCCGAACGCGCTTCGGATTCAGTGACGATCCGCTTGTAGGTTTCCGCAAGAACCGGGTTCCGGAAAAGGGCATGCGGTTCGGGTGCGGCACCGCCCGGCAGCCAGGTCTCGTAGGATGTCGGCCATTCCTTCTCGAAGAATTCCGCAAGCCCCTTGATGGTGGCAGAAACGCGCGGCAGGGTCGGATGTCCGTATTCGGCATAATAGATGGCGGGCTCCAGCACCTCGCGGACGCTCATCGTGCCGTAGTCGCGCAGCATCAGCATCCAGCCGTCGAAGGCTCCGGGAATGACGGTTGCGAGCAGCCCGTCGCCGGGGATCAGCTTCAGCCCCTCGGATGTATAATGTTCGATCGTCGCGCCGCTCGGAGCAGGACCCTGCGCGCAGATGACTTCGACCTTGTCCTTCTTCTTCGAATAAAAGACCGCAGGCATGTCGCCGCCCGGACCGCAGAGATGCGGTTCGACGATCTGTAGCACGAAGCCGGTGGCGACCGCCGCGTCGAAGGCATTGCCCCCCTTTTCGAGGATTGCCATGCCCACCGACGATGCGATCCAGTGCGTCGACGTGACGACGCCGAATGTGCCGAGAATTTCGGGGCGTGTGGTGAATTCGGTCATTCAGTCAGTTCCTTATGAGAAATCATGCTTCGCGCGGATCGAGCGCGTCACGCAGGCCGTCGCCGAGGAGATTGAAGCCTATGAC
This sequence comes from Rhizobium oryzihabitans, assembly GCF_010669145.1. Lineage (NCBI taxonomy): Bacteria > Pseudomonadati > Pseudomonadota > Alphaproteobacteria > Hyphomicrobiales > Rhizobiaceae > Rhizobium > Rhizobium oryzihabitans. The sequence goes on along the minus strand of NZ_CP048635.1, from coordinate 1,926,916 downwards.
GACGAGGAAAATTGCAATGCCGGGCCACATCGTCATCCATGGCGCCTGACTCAGGAAATTTTTTGCCGTGTTCAGCATCGAACCCCACGACGGCGCCGGTGCCTGCTGGCCAAGGCCGAGGAAGGAAAGGCTCGCTTCCGCGATGATGGCGGTCGCAACCGTCAAGGTTGCCTGCACGATGATGGGGGCAAAGACATTCGGCAGAATGTAGCGCGTCATGATGTCGAAGTGGTTGAGGCCAATCGACCTTGCCCCCTCGACATAGTCTTCCATCTTGACCGCCAGCACCTGGCCGCGGGTCAGCCGCACGAAAATCGGCATGGCGGAAAGCCCGATGGCGATCATCGCATTGGTAAGGCTCGGGCCGAGGAAGGCGGCAAGGGCAATCGCCATGATGAGGAAAGGCATGGCCAGCAGCGCTTCGGTGATGCGCGATATGACCATATCCACCCAGCCGCCGAAATAACCTGAAATCAGCCCGAACGGCACGCCGATGACCACCGCGATCATGACGGAAACGACGCCGGCCATCAGAGAGGCGCGGGCGCCATAGATCATGCGCGAGAGAATGTCGCGGCCGAGGTCATCGGTGCCAAGCCAATGGGCGGCGGACGGCGCCTTGCGGATGGCCGACCAGCTGGTCGCAATCGGGTCAGCAATCGGCAGGATGGGTGCTGCAACGGCAAGCACCGTGAAGAAAAGCACGATAATCAGACCGGCCAGCGCCGATTTGTTGCGCTTCATTTTCTTCCAGGCGCGGCTTTCCTGCCTCGGCACCGGTACGGACAGGTTTTGGTCGAGAGCGGTCATGATATCGGGCCTCAGATCGTCGCCCTGAGGCGAGGGTTAAGCAGGACATAAGCGATGTCCGCCAGCAGGTTCATGAGGATGAAGCCGACCGCGGTGCAGAGCACGATGCCCTGGACGACGGCGTAATCGCGGGTGAAGACCGCATCGACGGTCATCTTGCCGAAGCCGGGAATGGTGAAGATCTGCTCCGTCAGAACCGCACCGGCCAGCAACTCACCGAAAAGCAGTGCCAGCAGCGTGATGACGGGCAGAAGCGCGTTGCGAAAACTGTGCGACAGGATGATTTCACGCGGCGAAAGACCCTTGGCGCGAGCGGTGCGGATATAGTCCGAGCTCAGCACCGCGACCATTGCCGAACGCGTATGACGCATCAATGTTGCCGCAAGCGCATTGCCCAGCACGAAGGCGGGCATGATCATGGTTTCGATGGAGCGGACGGGGTCGACGAAGATCGATTCATAACCGGATGCCGGCAGCCAGCCTAGTTTGACCGACACCAGCAGGATCAGCATGATGCCGAGCCAGAAATTCGGGATCGACAGGCCGGAAAGCGCCACGATATTGGCCGTGTAATCGATCCATGTGTTTTTCTTGACAGCGGCCAGAATGCCGATCGGAATGCCGATGACCATCGCGAAGAACATCGCCATGACCGCGAGCTGAATGGTGACCGGCAGCTTCTGGCCTATCAGTTCCAGCACGGGCTGATTGGTCCGCAGCGAAATACCGAAATCGCCGGTCACCACGCCACCCAGCCAGTTGATGTACTGGAGCGGCACCGGGTCGTTCAGTCGATATTTCTCCCGCAGGAATTCGATCGTCGCGGGGTCTCGCTCCTCACCCGCCATGGCGAGAACCGGATCTCCGGGCAGCAGTTTCTGCAGCGAGAAGACGAAGATGGAGATGATCAAAAGCGTCGGGATCGCGACAAGCAGTCGCTTGCCGATGTAGACAGGCATGGCATTGCCCCCGTTCGTACACGTTCTGGAGGGCCGCACGGCAAGCCGTGCGGCGGATTTGAAGCGCTTAGTCCTTGCTCACACCGAGAAGGCGGATCATGCCATCAGGCGATGGCTCCCAGCCCTTGACCTTCTTGGAGATGGCATAGGCATAGGGCTGGTGGCCGAGATAGATGATTGGCATGTCATCGTTGAGGATGACGCTTGCCGCATCGTATTTTTCCTTGCGGACCGCATCCTCAGTCGAGGCGCGTGCTTCATTCAGCAGCTTGTCGACTTCAGGATTGCAATATTTCACATCGTTGATGCCGCCCTTGCAGGTGACAAACTGGTGAAGATTGCCATCGGGATCGATACGACCGGACCAGTCGGAACGGCTGAGCTGGTAGTTGCCGGCGGTCTGTTCGGAAAGCAGCGTCGCGAACTCCGTGGCCTTCAGGGTCACGTTGAAACCGGCTTCCGCCACCATGGACTGGATCACCTGCATCATCTGCGTCTGCGTGGTGTTGTTGGCGTGCTGAAGTTCGACGTCGAGCGTCTCGTAGCCCGCCTCCTTCATCAGCTGCTTGGCCTTGTCGATATCGCGGGGCGGCACGGCCAGGTTCTGGTTGAACCAGGGGCTTGTGGGCGGGAACGACTGATTGCCGGCCTTGGAAGTGCCCTCAAAGACGATCTGGCCGATCGCTTCGCGGTCAATCGCGTAAGAGAAAGCCTGACGCAGGCGCTTGTCCTTGCCGAGCGGATTATCCGCACGCGGACCATTATTGATGTTGACATACATGGCCATGTAACCCGGACCAATCACGTCGGCATAGGTCAGGTTGGCGTCGTTCTTCACGGATTCCGCGTCCGATGCCGAGATGCGCTCGGCAATATCAAGATCGCCCGAGCGCAGGTTTGCAAGCTTCACCGTGGTATCGGGGATCGGCAGATAGACGATTTTGTCGACCTTGATCTTGTCCTTGTCCCAATAATCGGCGAATTTTTCGAGCACGATACGGTCCTGCTGGATGCGCTCGACAAATTTGAACGGTCCGGCGCAGACCGGCTTGGAGCCGAAATTCGCGCCCAGTTCCTTGGCCGCCTTCGGCGCGACGATCATGCCGGCGCGGTCGGAAAGCTGGGCAAGCAGCGTAACGTCAGGCGTCTTCAGCGTGAACTTGACCTCCAGCGGCCCGGTGGCCTCAACCTTCTCGACCGAAGAAAGCTCGCTCTTGCGGCGGGATTCCGGCAGGGTCATGTTGCGCTCGATGGTGGCGACGACAGCGGCTGCATCCAGCGTCTCGCCATCGTGGAACTTCACACCGTCGCGGATCTTCATCGTCAGCACCTTGCCGCCTTCGGACCAGGCCCATTCTGTGGCAAGCTGGGGAACGATCTTCATGTCCTGGGAAATGTCGACCAGCTTGTCGCACATGGCGGTGTAAACGATACGGCCGACGAAGGTGCGCGATTGCGCGGGATCAAGTACATCCGCGTCATCGTTGAGGCCGATGCGCAATTCGGAGGCCATCGCCGGTGCCGTCAGGAACGCACTGGCCAACAGGGCCGCAGTCAATGTGTATATCTTCTTCATGTTCCATCCTCTGGTCTGGTTGTCTTTGTTTTTTCGTTGTTTTTGTCATTGGCCGGCCGAAACCGACAGGTTTTGGTCCGCGGCCTATGAGGCCGGCGTAAGCGGTTGGTCGGCTTCGTCTGGGCTTTGGGGCGCGCTGTCTTCTGCGGCCTTCTCGTCCTGAAACCCAAGCGACGTGGCGCGGATCAGCCTCTCCTGATGCATGAGAAGATGCTGGCGCATCGCTTCTCCGGCTCTGGCTGGATCGCGGTCGGCTATGGCGTCAACGATGGCCATATGCTGCTCGAAAGAAGCCCTGCCATTCGTGCCGGTACGGCGGGCAAGTTCTCGTATCGACTGCCAGGCATCGTCCTGGCGAATGCGGTTGACGACGTCAAAAATCGACAGGAAGAGCCTGTTGCCGGCGCTCTGGGCGATCTGACGGTGCAGCGAACCATCCCATAATTCCTTGGCGTCGGCATCCGTGCTCTGGCCGGTCTTCTGGACGAGGGCGCGCATACGCTCCACCTCGGCGGGCTTGGCGCGCATGGCCGCAAGCTGCGCCAGTTGCGGCTCAATGCGCAGACGCACCTCCATGATTTCCATGATGTCGGTGCCGGCGACCAGTTCGGTGACCTGAGCGGACCAATCATCCGGTTTTTCACCCACAAAGGTCCCCGCCCCTGACGCCGCCAGATCAGCCCTTCAGCCTCCAGAACCTCAAGTGCCCGGCGAACCGCACGACGGCCGACATTGAAGGTTTCCGCAAAGGCCCGCTCCGTCGGCAAACGGCCGTCCTTCGCGAGATCCTGCGTCTGAATATACACGCGCAGCTTCGCCAGGGCGTAGTTGGAGTTGTCGTTAGGGCCTGCCGCCACGTCGCACCATTAGTTGAACCAATCTCACATTGGTTCATTTGTTGAGAAATTTTCGCGAACGTCAAGCGCATTTTTGAGCGGTAAAAATGGCCGCTCAAAATATAGGCACGCAGCGTTTTTTGAGGGCAGGAAAAGCATGGCTCTGTCGCATTGCTGACCCGAACGCATTTCCCGTCCGCTACGCCCAACGCAACACTTGCCGAGACCGCGCGTTATAACGTGCGCAAACCATCAAAATGCCGGGGCGACATGGACGACAGCGTAAACATTCCCAAGATCAACCGGCTGGTGCTGCAAAACCTCATAGCCGGGCTGAGCGACGGGCTTATCCTCCTCGAGAATGACGGGACGATCGCCTGGGCGAACAGGGCGGCGCTTGAGATGCACCGCATTGAGGCCCTGTCGGACCTTGGCGAGAATGCTGTCGATTACAGGCGCAGATTCACGCTCCGCTATCGCAACAATCATCTGCTCGGTGAAGGACAATATCCGCTGGAGCGGCTCCTGGGCGGCGAGACTTTTGACGAGGTGACGGTGGAGGTACTGCCAAGCGGTGACGAGGCGGAAAGCCGGGTGCACACCGTGCGCGGGCTTATTCTCGAAGATGCGGGCGCCAAACCTGATGTTCTGGTCCTTATCATTCGCGACGAGACGCCGCGCTTTGAGGCGGAGGCACGCTTTGAGAGCGCCTTCAATGCCAATCCCGCCCCCGGCCTGATCTGCCGTCTGGAGGATGAGCGATTCATCCGCGTCAATCAGGGCTTCCTTGAAATGACGGGCTTTACGCGCGAGGAAATCATCGGCATCAGCGTCGAGGAACTCGGGCTGTTTTCCGCTTGCGATACCGGTGAAGACGCACTGAAGAGGCTGCATGAAGGCAGGGTCATCCGCCAGCGGGAAGCGCTCATTCCGATACAGGGAGGCGACCGGCTGGTCATCGTTGCGGGCGAGACGATCGCAGTTGCCGAAGAGCCCTGCATGCTCTTCACTTTCGCCGATCTTGATGGACGCCGCAAAGCCCAGAATGCGCTGCGCCAGAGCGAGGAGCGGTTCTTCAAGTCATTTCGCCTGTCACCGGCACCGGCCGCCGTCTCGAGGCTGGAGGATTTCGTTCTGACCGAAGTCAATGACGCCTTCCTGCAATTATGCGGGCGCAAGGAGGCAGAGGTGGTGGGCAAGACGGCAAGCGAATTGCGGCTTTGGGAAGACGTTTCGGCCCGCCGGGATCTGGAAAAGCGGCTGCGGGACAATATCCCCATTCGCAACGAAAACATGCGCATGAAGCTGAGCGATGGTGGTGCCGCCGAGTGCATCGTTTCCGCCGAGCGCGCCGAAATCAACGACCAGCAATGTGTCATCTGGGCGATACAGGATGTGACCGAGAGGAGACGGTCGGAGAATGAACTGATCGAAGCGATCGAGAGCGTGATGACCGATACCTCCTGGTTCAGCCGCACTGTTGTCGAGAGGCTGGCGGGACTGCGGCAGAACGCAAGCAGGGCAACGCCGTCCGCCTCGCTGAAGGACCTGACGGATCGCGAGGAGGAAATCCTGTCGCTGATCTGTGACGGTTGCAGCGACAAGGAGATGAGCGAAAGGCTTCACCTTTCCAAACACACGATCCGAAACCATATTGCATCGCTTTACGGCAAGATCGGCGTGAACCGCCGCACCGCCGCCGTCATCTGGGCGCGTGAGCGCGGCTTTGCCGGGCGCAAGGGAAAATAAGCCTGATCGAGTGAAAATAGGTCATTTTGTACCAGTTCAACTAGTAGCTAATGCCCTGCTAAAGGCGCCTGCGCCGGACTACCTTTCCATCATGCCGCTATCAACAGCGGCAGCATCTAACGATGGAAGGAGTTCGTTATGGATAAGAACCGGATCGACGGTATTGCCCGCCAGGCAAAGGGCACCATCAAGGAAGCCACCGGCAAGATTACCGGCAACGAGAAACTTCAGGCGGAAGGAAAGGCTGAAAAGATTGCCGGCCGGGCGCAGGAGAAACTTGGCAAGGCGAAAGACACCATCACCAAAGCTTTGAAGTGATCCCCAATGTTCAAGGCAGGAGGTTTCACGATGATGCTCTCAGGCGATGCACACATGGCGACGGGTTTCAATCCGCAGGAAGTCAGCCTGTGCGCCGCGCTGCAGGCGCTGATCGCCTATGCGGATGGGCAGGAAAACAGCTGCATATCCGTCACATCTTCGGATGGGCGCATCATCCTAACCGGTGAGGTTGAAACTCTTTCCGCCTTCGAACGAGCGGTCATCATCGCAGAATGTTTCGCGTCGCGGCCGATCATCGCCGATCTGGCGATCCGTCAGCGGACGCGGACTTACCTGGATGCGTCTTCCCCACGCATTCATCTCGTGACTAACAACAGGAGTGATACACCATGAAGAAATTCGTTCTTGCAACCGCGATTGCAACGCTTGCGCTCGCGCCAATCGCTTCCGCCGAAACAAAGCATAACTCCAAACGCGCGACAGAAACTGCACAGAAGGAACGCGTGGGCACCCTGTCCTGCGAAATCGCCGGCGGCGTTGGCCTTGTTGTCGGCTCCAGCAAAAGCGTGGACTGCCAGTTCCGTCAGCGCTCCGGCAAGACCGAGCGCTATACCGGCAATATTGGCAAGCTCGGCCTCGATATCGGCGTGACCGGTAAGACCTACATGAGCTGGATCGTGCTCAACACCGCCGCCAGCCGTATCGGTGACGGTGCGCTGAGCGGTGATTATGTCGGCGCTTCCGCCGGAGCTTCCGTTGGCGTGGGTGTCGGCGCCAACGCGCTCATCGGCGGTAACGCCAAGAACTTCGCACTTCAGCCCATCAGCGCCGAAGTCGGTACGGGCGTGAACGTTGCAGCCGGCGTCTCCCGCCTGCAACTGAAGCACGTCCGCTAACCTCTCTCCCCGATGCGCGGTTTCGGGCCCTCCCGAAACCGCAGTCCACTCAGGCGACGAGCTTGGTCTCCTTGATGCGCGGATAATCATAGGCATTGACCTTGGATGTGCTGTATCCAGCGCCCACCAGGGCTTCGGCGAGCTTGACGGCGGCGGTGACGCCATCGATCACGGGGACGCCCGTTGCCTCGCGCAGCCTGTCGCACAGCGCCGACATGCCGGCGCAGCCAAGGATGATGGCTTCTGCCGCATCCTCTTTCTTTGCCGCTTCGATTTCGCGGATCAGCATCGCCTCTGCGGCATGCGGATCCTCCTCGAGACCGAGCACCGGCAGATTGATGGCACGGACCCGGCGGCAATGCCGCTGCGCGCCGTAATTGTCGACGAGGTCTTCGATAATCGGAATTGAGCGCGGCAGCGTCGTGATGATGGAAAAACGGCGGCTGATGGTCATGGCCACCTGAATGCCGGCCTGGCAGATGCCGATGACGGGGCCACGCGCCACTTCCCGGGCAGCATGCAGGCCCGGATCGTCAAAGCAGGCAATGACATAGGCATCGACGCCCAGACGTTCACCCTTGCGGATTTCCTCCAGCATGCCCGGAACAGCCAGCGCCTCATCGGCCCCGCCTTCAATGCTGACGGGCGTATCGAGGGGATTTGTCGCTGAGATCGTCGTGTGCGCCTGTTTGACACGCATGGCGCTGTCCAGCGCCTGCGCCGTCATGGAGGCGGTTGAGTTCGGGTTGATCAGACGAATATGCATTCGGGCTCGCCTTTCAGGACGCTCATTTGCCATCTGGCTTGATGAAGTCGGTAATCGGTGGCGCCTTCAGGACAAACTGGCGATCCGAGGTGATGTAATTGTCGGCGTGGAGGCGCGCGATCGGCTGGTATCGGTCCGGATCGACATAATGCCCATCCTTGTCGAGGCAGTCCCTGTGGACATGCATATGCACGACCTCCCCAGAACCAGCGCGCGGCGCGGGTAATCGATCACACGCTCGACGCGGCATTCGAAGGCGCAGGGCGATTCCGCCGCAAAGCTCGCATCGATCTTGCTGCAGGGCGCAGGCGTCAGCTTCGCCATGGAAAGTTCGTCGACCTCGCTGTCGAAGCCGAGGCCGCAGACGAGCATATGTTCGGAGATGGTCATATCGACCATGTTGACGACAAACTCGCCGGTGCGGCGAATATTGGCCATTGTATCCTTCTCCTCGCCATTCAGACGCGGCTGGATACCCAGAACGACGATGGGCGGATCATGGGAGAAAACATTGAAAAAACTCATCGGGGCCGCGTTGTTGTGGCCCGCTGCCGAACGCGTCGTGACAAGCGCTATCGGCCGGGGACCGATAAAATTCGTCAGCAGCCGATAACGGCTCTGCGGCTCAAGCGTGGTGAAGTCGAATTCCATGACAGTGGCCCCATTTATAGTACACAATATTGTTTCATATTGTTGACAATTATGCAACCAAAACCCTGTTGAAACAGTTGACTTTTTCGGCGGCATCACGCTTCTCTAACCCTAATGGAGAGCGAAACAAATGACCGAGCAGAACGGCCAGTCCACGCAGCAAATTGTCGAGAAAGTCTGGCTGTCGATCGCTGAGCGTCGGCTGCGCCCCGGCGTGCAGCTGAAAGAGGAGCAGCTGGCGACGATTTTCAACGTCAGCCGCGCGCGTATCCGTCAGGCGCTCTCGGTGCTGGAGCGCGACGGTCTCGTCACCATCGTGCCCAATCGTGGCGCCTTCGTTTCGAAACCATCGGTCGAAGAGGCGCGAGACGTGTTCTTCGTGCGCCGCACGGTGGAGCAATGTGTCGTCGAGCGCCTGTGCAGATCCGCCACCAAGGCCGATCTGAAGCGGCTTCGCGACCATGTCGCCAAGGAGCGCCTCGCCAATGCTCACAACATCACCACGGATATCATCAAGCTTTCCGGCGGCTTCCACCTGCTGCTTGCGGAAACGCTGGGTTCCGATTTCCTGTTCACCACCATGCGCGACCTCATTTCGCGTTCCTCCCTCATCACCGCCGTTTACCGCAATACCGACCGCTTCAATTGCGGACCGGACGAGCATGCGGAAATCGTCGACGCGATTGCCAACAACGACCCGGCAAAAGCCATACATCTGATGACCCATCACCTGGAACATGTGGAGGCGGAACTCGATCTTAGCGAAATCCGCGACCTTTCCCACGATCTGCGCGCCGCACTCGCCTGACCTTCCGGTCAGACGAGTTCCCGTGCCGCTACCACCCGTTCTTCCTGTTCTTCCACCAGATGGCATGCGACGCGCGTGCCGCCGGCAAGCGTGCGCACTTGTGGCACCTCCGCCGAACAGCGTGCCGTTGCGAGCGGACAACGCGGATGAAACGTGCAGCCGGATGGCGGCTTCAGCGGGCTTGGAACTTCACCGGCAACCAGTTCCCGGTCGCGGCGCGGCGCGTCGATATTGGGAATGGTCTGCAGCAGAAGCTGGGTATAGGGGTGGCGCGGGCGGGCGAACAGCTCCTCCGTATCGCCCTCCTCCACGATGCGGCCGAGATACATGACCGCGATACGATCCGACATGTGGCGAACGACGCTCATATCATGGCTGATGAAAAGATAGGTCAGCCCCAGCTCGTCCTGAAGGCATCGCATCAGGTTCAGCACCTGCGCCTGCACCGAAACGTCGAGCGCGGATGTTGGCTCGTCGCAGACCAGAAACTCCGGCTCGCTCGCCAGAGCGCGGGCAATCGAGATGCGCTGGCGCTGGCCGCCTGAAAATTCATGCGGAAACTTTTCGCCGTCCGAAGCCGAAAGGCCGACTGTGCGCAGCAGCTCTTCCACACGTTCCATGGTTTCTGCACGGGTCGCGCGCAGTTTCAGTTCGCGGATAGGCTCGGCGATGATGTTCTTCACCCGCCAGCGCGGATTGAGCGAGGCATAGGGATCCTGAAAGATCATCTGCGCCGAAAGCGGCGTATCCTTGCGGCCCCTGGCGAAGCGGAAATCACCGGCGCTTGGGCGGAACAGCCCCGTCACCAGCCGGGCAACCGTCGATTTGCCGCAGCCGCTTTCCCCGACGATGCTGAGACAGCCGCCAGCCGGCACCGTAAAATCGATGTCGTTCACCGCCTGCACGAACTGCCGGGGCTTCCGTTCGATGACGCGATTGAGCCATGGCGCTGAGACATCGAAGGTCTTGGTGAGACCTTTAACCGTCAATGCCGGCGTTTTCTGTGCGGGCGTTTTAACCACGGACGTTTTCATGCTGTACCTCCTGCATTCATCCAGCAGGCGCTGGCGCCATCACCCGCCGCCTCCAGTTCCGGCCGCTCGCGAAGACAGCGCGGCCCTGAAAATCCGCAGCGCGGATTGAAGGCGCAGCCGGGCGGGATGGCGTCGAGACGCGGCATGGCGCCGTCGATCTGGTTGAGCCGTTCCACCCGCGCGCCAAGCGAGGGAATGGAGGCCATCAGGCCCTGCGTATAGGGGTGCTTCGGCGCATGCAGAACCTGTTCCACCGGACCAACCTCGATCAACCTGCCGGCATAAAGCACAGCAACGCGGTCGGCAGCCTCGGCGATCACGCCCATATCATGCGTGACGAGCATAACGGCGGTCTGCTTCTCCTTGCAGAGCCTGCGCAGCAGCGAGATGATCTGCGCCTGGATCGACACGTCAAGCGCCGTCGTCGGTTCGTCGGCGATGATCAGCTTCGGCGACGCTGCGAGTGCGAGCGCTATGACGACGCGCTGGCGCATGCCGCCGGAGAATTGATGCGGATAGTGATCGATACGGTCTGCCGGAGACGGAATGCCGACATCCCGCAGCAGCTGCACCGCACGCGCCTGCGCATCTTTTTTGGAGAGCGGCAGATGCTGCCGGATCGTCTCGACCAGCTGCGCGCCGACCGTGAACAGCGGATTGAGCGAGGTGAGCGGATCCTGAAAGATCGCGCCGATTTCCCGGCCACGGATGCTTTCCATCGCCCTGTCGTCGAGTTTGTCGATGCGGCGCGAGCCGAGCCATATCTCGCCATCCGCGATGCGGCCCGGCTTTTCCAGCAGGCCCTGTATCGCAAGGCCCGTCATGGATTTTCCGGCACCGGATTCCCCCACCACACCGAGAATTTCACCGGGGCGGATGGAAAGGCTGATGTCCGAAAGCGCCGTCACCGTTCCCCGGCGGCCGGGAAACTCGACTTTCAGATTGCGGACATCGATAACCGACTGGTTCATGTCATCCATTGGCGTTCACCTCCACCGGGTAGCTCGGGGGGAAGATTTCCGAAACGGGCGGATTGGCCCAGCTTCGCTCGGGATATTTTGCAATCAGCCCATCGAACTGCGCCTGCGCCTGAATGCGGGCACGCGCCATATCGATATTCGCGACCTGTCTCTCCCGCATGGAGAGACGACCATCGACAAACACCGCGCGCGTGATCTTGCCCGAACCGCCGGTGACAATCGTCGTGATCGGATCGACGCTCGGCGCCATCACCGTGTCATCGAGATCGAAGACCGCGATATCGGCGCGGGCACCCTTGGAAAGATGCCCGAGATCGGAGCGACCCAGCGCCCGCGCGCCGCCAAGCGTTGCGGCATCAAACAGATCGGCCGATCTGACCCTGTCGGGCGCGCCATCATTGATACGGCAGGTGATGAGACCGACAAGCAGGTTCATCAGCATGTCGGCGGGCGCCGTATCGGTGCCCATCGCAATGTTTATTCCAAGCTGCCGGCAGGCGGAGAAGGACGACAACGTGCTGCCGCTTCTAGCCGACACCAGCGGACAGTGGACGATCGACACGCCGTTTACCGCGTAGAGCGCCAGATCTTCCTGCGTCGCATTGGTGGCGTGCGGCGCGATAAGGCGGTCGCTCAAGAGGCCGGCCCTGGCGAGCCATACCGGCGCAGTCGAGCCGTGCAGCTTGCGGACCGTGTCCACTTCCATAGTGCCCTGCGCCATGTGCAGGCGGAACTTGCAGCCAAGATCACGGGCGGCGGCATCGGTTCTCTGCATCAACGCGAGCGTGGATGTTTCGACACGATCAGGTGCGAGCATACCGCGCACGAGATCGCCGTGCCTTCCGGTCTGCCGCTCGATAAACGATACCGCCTCCTTCAGTCCCTGAAGGCCGCGCTCCTCATCGAACACCGGCACCATGCGTCCCGGCTCTTCCAGCACCATGCCGCCGGAACGGAAGGCGGGGCTGAGATAGACCCGCAGGCCGAGTTCGCCGGCGGCATCGGCTGCGGCTTCGAATTCGGCGACGGTTTCTCCCCATTCACGGTAAAACAGCGAGGCAATGGGTGCCGCCGTGGTGATGCCGTTGAGGAGAAGCTGGCCGAAGGCGAAACGCTTCTGGAAGGCAAGCTCTTCCCCGGAATACATCTCGTAGGGACCCGCCTCGAAATAGGAGCGCGGCCAGACACGGCCCTTCGCCCAGCCGGGGTGATTGTCGATACCCAGAATGGTCGTATCGAGATCGGAAAGGGCATCGAGGTCGATCAGGCCGGGGCTGATCAGGGCATTGCCGAAATCGACGCGGCGAGCAACCTCGCCGGGAAAGCCATGCCCGACGAAAAGGATTTCGCCGTTCTCGAACACGACATCGCCGTTTTTAAGCAGCCGGTGAGACCCGTCCTTGTGGCCGACCACCCAACTGGCGGTGAGCAGCGTGCGACCGGAGGGACGTTCACCGAGAGCGAGGGACTGAAGCGAAACGGTCATCATGGCGCCTCCACCACGGCCTTGCCGCCTCTGGCGGTGACACGCCCGCCCTTGACGACCAGCGGTCTTGGGGCAATGTCGACAACGGCATGGGCCAGGGTCTCGCCGGTCAGCAGCGTGAAATCGGCGGCGCAGCCAACATCAAGACCGTAATCCTTGAGGCCCATGACATCGGCACCGCCCTGCGAGACGACATGCAGGACGTGGGCAAGCTCGATATCCGAGCGCAGACCGTTCTTCATGCCGATGATCTTGGCACGGTCGAGCATATCCGGCTGGCCCCAGGGACCCCAGGTGTCGCGAATGCCGTCACAGCCGCCGCCGACACGCACACCGGCTTCCTTCAGGCGCATGATAGACGGCACATTTGCCGAGGGCGCGCCGGTCGTCAGGATCGCCACATCGAGCCGGGCGATCTCATCGATCAGCTTGCCGACCCGGAGATAGTCATTCATACCGAGCGCAAAGGCGTGGCTGATGGCAACCTTGCCTTCCATGCCGTTGGCGCGGATGCGCTCGAAAATCAGCTCCATGGTGAAGGCGCCGAGATCGGCAGCCTCATGCAGATGAATGTCGATCGGCACGCCGTGCCTGACCGCGAGTTCAAAGAGGATATCGAGCTGGCCTTTCGGATCGCGATCGATGCCGCAGGGATCGATGCCGCCGAGGACTTCACAGCCCTGTTTCAGCGCCTCATCCAGCAGTTCCACCGTGCCGGGCATGACCATGACGCCGGACTGCGGGAAAGCAACGACCTCGATGTCGATGATGCCTTTCAGCTTCTCGCGCGTTTCCCATATGCCTTCAACAAGCTTCAAGCCGTGGGTCGGATCGATATCCACGTGGCTGCGAATATGCGTGCCGCCGTTTGCGGCAAGACCGATGGCGTGGCGCATGGACTGGCGGTGCGGATCGATGCCGATCTGGCTGCGGTTTTCGCGCTCGAAATCGATCCGCCCGCGCAGGATTGCGGCACGGTTGTTCTCATGCCAGGGCATGCCCCAGGTCGTCTTGTCGAGATGGGTGTGGGCATCGATGAGGCCGGGCGCGAGGATTGCGCCGTTGCCATCCTCGACCGGCATGCCGGGTTCGGCCTCGAACTTTCCAAAACCGGCAATCTTTCCCTGCCTTATCATGATGTCGCAGGTGTCGCCCGCCATGGGCCTGATGTTGCGGAGCAGAAGATCGTGCATGGAACTCACCTCAGTTTCGGATTGAGCGCATCGCGCAGCCAGTCACCCAGAAGGTTGACGGTGACGACGAGCAGGCAGAGCTGGAAAACGGGAAACAATACGATCCACCAGGAGCCGGAAAACAGGAACTGGTTGCCGATGCGGATCAGCGTTCCGAGCGACGGCTGGCTGGGCGGCATGCCGATGCCAAGGAACGACAGGGTCGCCTCAGTCAGGATCGCCATGCCGAAATTCAGCGTTGCGGCAACCATGATCGGCGTCAGCGTATTGGGCAGAATATGGTTGGCCATGATGCGGCGCGCGGGAACGCCGATGAGCTTGGCCGCCTGCACATAATCCTTGCCGGTCTCCACAATCGCCTGGGCACGCACGGTGCGCGCATATTGCACCCAGGCGGAAAGCGCGATGGCGAGAATGAGCACGGCGGATGCGCCCACCTCTCGAAGACTGTCCGGCAGCATCTGCCGGACGACCGTGGAGACGAGGATGGCCACCAGAATTGTCGGAATGGAAAGCGTGATATCGCCGATGCGCATCAGGAGATTGTCGGAAAAACCGCCGAAATATCCGGCAACCAGACCGGCGGTCATGCCGATCACCAGAGACAGCGCCACGGAGGCGACACCGATGACGATGGATATGCGCGTGCCGTAAAGGATGGCGGAGAGCATGTCGCGCCCCTGCGTATCCGTGCCGAGCAGGTAAGGCCATTCCCCACCCTCCTGCCACACCGGCGGCAATTCGGCTTTCCACATGTCGAGCGAAGCGCCGTCATAGGGGTTCTGCGGTGCAATCAGTGGCGCGAAAATGGCGGCAAGGATGAGGATTGCCAGGATCAGCGCGCTGATCTTGGCCGATCTGCTGTGGCTGAACGACCAGTAGAGATCGCTGTTGCGTATGCGTTTGATGAGCGACGGGCGGGCAGGTTTTGCCGTTTGCGGAAGGTCTGTGGCCATGAAACCGGCTCCCTTCGGTTAGCGCGCGGTGCGCAGACGCGGATCGATCACCGCATAGGCAATGTCGACGAACGTGTTGAGGACAACGAAGATGAAGGAAATGATGCAGAGATAGGCCGCCATGACGGGGATATCGAGAAACGTCACCGCCTGTATGAATAGCATGCCCATGCCCGGCCACTGAAACACCGTCTCGGTGATGAGCGCAAAGGCGATGAGCGAGCCGACATTCATCGTCGTCAGCGTCACGACGGGCATCAGACAGTTGCGCAGCGCATGGCGGAAATAGATGCGCCAGCGGGGAATGCCGCGGGCACGGGCGAATTTCACGAAATCGGACCGCAGCACTTCCAGCATTTCGGCGCGCACCAGACGCATGACCAGCGTGATCTGGTAAAGCGAGAGCGCAATGGCAGGCAGAATGAGCGCTGCACGCCCCGACGAGGTAAGCAGGCCCGTGGACCACCAGCCAAGCTGCACGACATCGCCTCGACCGAAGGCCGGCGCCCAGCCAAGCGACACCGAAAAGACGAGGATAAGCAGAATGCCGACAACGAAGCTCGGCAGCGAGACGCCGACAATCGACAGGAACTGCAGGCCCTCCGTATACCACTTTCCACGCCGGATCGCCGTCAGCACCCCAAGCGGCAGGCCGACGACGAGCGAAAGGACCGTGGCCACCAGAACAAGCTCCAGCGTTGCCGGAAACCTTTCCGCTATCAGCGGCAGCACCTGCTGGCCGTTGCGATAGGAAACGCCGAAATTGCCCTGGGCCGCGTCTTTGACAAACCGCAAATATTGCGTGGGCAGACTGTCGTTGAGGCCGAGCCGCTCACGCAGCGCGGCGCGATCTTCCTGCGAGGTCTGCTCCCCCACCATCAGCTCGACGGGATCTCCCGCCAGCCTGAAAATGAGAAATGCAATAAGCGCGACGGAAAGCATGACCAGAATGGCATTTCCCATACGCTTGATGATGAAAACCAGCATTATTACCTCTCGGATGAGAACCCATGGACATGATGCCAGCCAGGTTCGACCATTCTTTTCCAGAGACGGGGCACAGGTCGTTTACGCCTGTAGAATTGTCGACAATCACGCCGGCAGCGGATCATATATCCGGCGCAGCGAATGCAGACGGCATCGCTTTTGACCCGATACGAAAGCTGCCCCGGATGGGCCGAAAAGGCATTCAGCAATATGCCGAATGCCTTTTCGAGTTCCGGATTATTTGTCGAGTTGCGTCAGCCAGTGGCGCGGCTTGTTGTCGGCGCGGAAATCGACGCTCTTCACCTTGCCAAGCATCGCCCATGCAATCGGCTGCTGGTGCAGCGGCACAAGCATCGCCTCGTCCTTGGCGATCTTCAAGGCCGCCTCTTCAAGGGCAAGACGTTTGGTATTGTCCTGCTCCTGCGCTGCCTGGTCCACCAGCTTGTCGATCTCGGGGTTCGACCAGCCGCCATAGTTGGAGACGCCCATTGCGCCCTTTCGGGTGGAGAGGATCTGCGACAGGAAGGAGAAGGCATCGAGTGTCGGTTCGTTCGCCCAGCTGAGGTTGAAGACATCCGCCTTGCCGCCATTACGCTTCGGAGACTGCACCGAGCGCGGCGCTATATCGATAGTCGGCTGGAAACCGCCACGCTTCAGCATGTTGGCGACGCCGGAGCAGATATCTTCCTCGTTGATGCTCTCGTCATTCATGCAGGTATAGGTGAAAGCGAGGTTCTTCATGCCGGCATCGGCAAGAAGCTTCTGCGACTGCGCCGGATCGGCGGGCTGGAATGTATCGAGCGACTTGGCGTAACCCGAAATTTCAGGCGCGATGAGCGAGCCGGACGGCCTTGCAAGGCCACGCATGACCTTCTTGTTGATGAGATCGCGATCGATCGACAGTTCAAATGCCTGGCGAACACGAAGATCATTAAAGGGGTTCGGCTTGCCGTCCTCCAGCTTTTCGCGGCGGTTGAAGCCGATGAACAGCGTGCGCAACTCGGTGCGCTTCTTCACCGTGATATTGGGCGAGGATTCAAGCCGCGGCAAATCCTGGATCGGTGCGGAATCAATCAGGTCGATTTCGCCGGAGAGCAAAGCCGCGACACGGGTGGCCGCAGAGGCGATCGGCACGAATTCGATGCGGTCGAGATTGTGTTTTTTCTGATCCCACCAGGCTTCATTGGCGACAAGAACCGTCTTGCTGTCGGGCACGCGGCTTTCAAGCTTGAAGGGCCCGGTGCCGTTGGTGTGCATCGTCGTATAGCCATCGACCTTGGAGGCGAAATCGGTCGGCTTCTCGCTATTGTTACCCTTCAGCCACTTGGCGTTGAAGATGAAGATATTGGTGATGTCGTTGAGGAAGAGCGAGGTGGGCGCGGTGACGTCGAGATCGACGGTATAATCATCGACCTTCTTCACGCCCGCAAAAACCGGAATATTGCCGCGCAGCGGCGAAGTGGCATCCGAGGCGCGCGTGAAGGACGCGACAACATCGTCAGCGGTGAAATCCGCGCCATCATGGAATTTCACACCCTTGCGCAGGGTGAAACGCCATGTCTTTCCATCAACAAGCTTCCATTCCGTCGCAAGAGCCGGCTCGATCTTGAAGTCGGGTCCGTAACGGACAAGCCCCTCATAGATATGATTGAGAAAGGCGAGATTGGAGGTGGACGGCACCGAATATGGATCGAGCGAATAAAGGTCGGCGCGGCCGGCCCAACGCAGGGTTTCAGCACTTGCGGGAACGGCAATGGCGGCCGCCGCCAGGGCGGCCAGGACGAAACTTCTCATTCGGGACATTTGATCCCCCCTTTTTATAAATCGTTGAAGTGCCGGCTGACCTACCGGCCGGACAAGGCGGAGTATTGTTTCGCCCAGCCTTATTGTCAATAATATTGTTGACAATTATCGTATCCAAAATCGACGCATCCTGAATACCAGCTGCGAACACAAGGGAGGAAGGCTAAATGGGGAATTTTCTGCTATTGCACGGCACGATGGTGACCGTGGACCGCGAGCGACGCATCATCGAGGATTGCGGCCTCGCCATAAAGGGCGACCGGATCGTCGACATCGGCACGGCGGACGAACTGGCGCCACGCCACACCGACAAGCAGGTGATAGACTGTCGGGGTAAACTCATCATCCCCGGCCTCATCGATGCCCATGGTCACGCCGGGCACGCCTTGATCCGCAGCATTGCTGCCGACACCAATGCGATGTGGATGAAGGTTGTGACCCCGACCTATTACCACTATGTCACGCGCGACTATTGGTATGCGGACGGCCTTGTCTCCGGCATCGAGCGGCTGCGCGCCGGTGTCACCACCGGCGCCAGCATCATCACCTCCATGCCACGCGCCGATGATCCTGTCTTTGCCATCAACCACGCCCGCGCCTATGACGAGATCGGGATTCGCGAAATCATCTGTGTGGGACCTTCCGGCCTGCCCTGGCCGCACCCGGTGACCCGATGGGAAAGCGGCTCTCCGGAGCGCCGCAACATCAGCTTCGAGGAGATGATCGAGGGCAGCGAAGCCACGATTGAGGCCTTGAACGGAACGGCTGATGGACGCATCAGCGTCTTCCTGACACCCTTCACCATCGTCCCCTCGGTTGAACCCTCCAACGCTTCAAGCCCCGACCAGGCGGTGAAACTGACAGACAATGACCGCATGCAGGCCCGCCGTATACGCGAGACCGCCCGCAAAATGGGCGTCCGGCTGCATTCTGACGCTTTCGCGGGACAAATCCGCATGGCCTTTCAGGACAAGGAAAATGCGCTGCTTGGCCCCGATATCCACCTTCAGCATTGCTGGGGCATCTCGCATGACGAGATCGACATTCTGGCGGAAACCGGCACACGCGTGACCCATGCCCCGCCGGGCCGCGCGACGCCGATCATGGAAATGATGTCCAAGGGCATCCGCGTCGCCATCACTACAGACGGCGCGGCACCCAGCCGCCACTTCGACATGCTGCAGACCGCCCGCATGGCGCAATTCACGCAACATCTTCTGCACAATCACGATCGCTACCTGCTGCCGCCCGGCAAGATATTCGAAATGATTACCATCGACGCCGCCCATGCCATCGGCATGGAGGATGAAATCGGCTCGCTTGAAATCGGCAAAAAGGCCGATATCGCCATCATCGACATGCGCAAACCGCATCTGATGCCGATGTGGATGCCTGTGCACCGGCTGGTGCATCAGGTATTGGGGAGCGATGTCGATACCGTTTTCGTGGATGGCAAGATGCTGATGGAAAACGGCCGTGTTCTGACGACAGATGTCGATGCGGCCATCTCCTTTGGGCAAGAAGAAGCACTGGCCCTCGCCGCCCGCGCCGGTCTTGAAGCGCATATGCATGATCCGGGTTGGGGACGCCTGTTGCGGACCTTCGAAGAACCTGTCCACCCTCCCCTGCCGCCCGCTGCGACGCTTGGCCGGTAGTATGGCAAGCGCGGCCTAGAGACTGTTGACGCGTCACGCTCTTGTAATTACCAGCACTGACATTGTTGACAAAATACACTCAGTCTTTCGTCAAAACTAAAACTCCCCGGCCTGGAGGGGTCCGGGGAGCAAACCTGACTTTCATGTCAGGAACTTTGACTGGAGCTAGCTACTCACCCGCTCGAGAGCGGGGTGGATCTGAGTTATCTAACCAGACTATGCTTTTTATATTCGCTATCAGAACGCGCGCTGCAGGCGAACGAAACCGGTCCACGCTTCAGGCTTGGTGTCGACGTCGAGGTAGTTGACAGCGAGCTTCGTGCTGAGGCCATCGGTGATCTTGTAGTCAACCGTCAGACCAGCCTTCCAGGCATCATTGTTCGAGAACTCATCGAACGAAACGAGACCGTAGCTGCCGTAGTACTGGAAGCCGGGGGTAATCTTCAGCTTATCAGTTGCCTTGATGGCATATTCAGCAGCAACGGCCCACTCAGCAGCGTTGTAATAAGCATTTGCGCCAGAAGCCCAAACACCGGACAGGCCCAGCGTGCCGGGACCGACACCCGCCGTTGCAATCAGGCGAACAGAGCCATTTTCGCGGTCAGTGTCGTAGCCACCAACGAGCTGCAAGGATACGCTATCGAGCTTAGCGCCAGCGCCAACGACGACGCCGACATTGTTGCTTGTGTTGTTGTTTTTGTTAAACGTGCTGACGGCGATGCCTTCGAGTTCGTCAACCGAAACGCCGGCCCAGAACGAACCTGCGTCGTAGGTGTAACGAATGGAGTTGAACAGCGAGTTGGTAGCAACATCGTCGGTCTCGCCAGAGAGGCCATCGTCCCACCAGCTCAGGAACTTACCGACCTTAAGACCGGCAATTTCGATGAAAGCCTGATCAACGAAAACTGCAGAGCCCTTGTCAGATGAACCGGACGTGGTGGATGCTGCTGCAGAACCCGTATCAGCGTTGCCACGGAAACCGATAAAGCCGCGCAGAGCGCCGAGTTCGGTGTCGGTGCGGGTGTCAACTTCGAATTGAGCGCGAGTGAACGAGTCCCAGTCGGACTTGCCAGCCTTGTCGCGGCCGAAGTCGGTCTGGAAACGGACGTAACCCTGGAACTTCAGGCAGGTTTCGGAGCCGGGGATGTAGAAGAAGCCGGTGCCGAAGGCGTCGCAGACGCGAACATATTCCATGGCTTCCGGCTCGGCAGCGACGATAGCGTCAGCGGCCTGTGCGCCGGATACTGCTGCGAGAGCGGCAGCGGAGCCGATCAGAAGGCTCTTGATGTTCATTTTTAATCTCCAGTCAAAAATTTTTCAACAAATGCGCAAAACTGAGGGCTGGTCTTTTCCCTGCCGCCCGCCTCTCTGCGCTGATTCAGCAAATGACAGAAAGTACCGGAGACTCGCAATTCAAATCGGACAAATTTAAATATAGATAAAGTACACTCTCAAATTAAGTAGTAAAATTACAACAAATTAACAGATTGATATATAGTAATTTTATGTTGTATTTCTCAATAATCCAATTAATTACTTATAAAATATAACGCGATATGCAAATATAATTATATTATAATCCACACCCGGCAGCCAGCACTTTGCGGGGTGAGGACTGCATCTGCATTTATAACGAAAGGAAACAAAGCGCGCTTTCGTTGCCGGGTTCGATGCGGAGAAGAATAGCAGGCGCAGCAATCGAAACGGCGCAATGCGACGGAGATGACAGAGCGCACTCCGTGTCCGCCAACCCGCTCATGGCGGGCTGTCAAAGCGGCCCCTATTGCATTTCCTTGGATAGGCCGGTTGGGAACATCGTCATGTTGCCAAGCATATCCCCGATCACTTCCGCCTGCACCGGGCGGCTGAAATAATAGCCCTGCCCGTAGGGGCAGCCGGCGGCGCGCAGAAAAGCGGCCTGTTCGCCGGATTCCACACCTTCGGCAATGACATCGATATCGAGAGACCCGGCAAGCTGGATCATGATCGAGACTATGGCGCTGTCCTTGGTTTTTTCCGGCAAATGAGTGAGGAACGATCTGTCGATCTTCATGCAAGACAGGGGGAAGGTCTTGAGCATGCCGAGGCAGGAATAACCGATGCCGAAATCATCCAGCGCCAGGCTGACACCCATCTGCTTGATGGCGCGCATGATGCGCACGGATGTTTCCACATCCTGAATGATGAGCGTCTCGGTGATTTCTATTTCCAAAAGGGATGGGGCAAGGTCGGTTTCTTTCAACACGGACCGGATCTGCTCGACCAGGCCGCTCTGGAACTGCCGGGGCGAGATATTGACCGCCATCTTGACGGGCGAGAGGCCCGCAGCGGTCCAGACCTGCGCCTGCCGGCAGGCTTTTCTGAGAATGGCCTCTCCCAGTTCCACAATAAGCCCGGTTTCCTCCGCAAGGCCGATGAATTCCGCAGGGCCGAGCAGGCCTTCTGCCGGATGCTGCCAGCGCACCAGCGCCTCCACGCCACTGATGCGCCCGGTTCGAAGATCGACCTGCGGCTGGAAATGCAGGACAAACTCGTCCCTTTCCACCGCCTTTCGCAGTTCCTCGATGCGGGTGAACTTCTTGCGCAGATCATCGGCCATGCGCGGCGTGAAGGTGGCGATGCCATCGCGACCGTTATGTTTGGCCTCATACATGGCAAGATCGGCGGCCGCGACGATTTCCGCCGTGGTTTCGCCATGCTCCGGGAAGAACGCCATACCGATGCTGCATGTGACCTTGATATCATAATTGCCAAGGCGAAGCGGTTGCGAAACGGCTGCGCGGATGCGCTGCAGCCGGCTTTCGAAATCTTCCCTGTCCTTTTCCAGAATGATGACGAATTCGTCTCCGCCCACACGCAGGACAAGATCGTTTCGCCGCAGGCTGCGGGCAATGCGCTCCGCCGTTTCCGACAGCAAAGCATCGCCGATGCTGTGACCGAGCGTATCGTTGATCTGCTTGAAATTATCGAGATCGAGGAAGCCGATGCCGAGCTTTCGTTTCGCCCTTGCCGCCGCCGCCAATATGTCCGGCAGCCTCGTATCCAGAAAACGGCGATTTGGTAGCCGGGTCAGCATGTCGTGATCAGCCAGAAAGGCGATATGTTCCGCCGCCCGTTTCCGGTCGATTGCAAGGCCAGCCATCCGTGCGGCGGCGCCGATAAATTCCACAAGCGCCGCATCCGGCGTGCGGGCGGCCAGCATGCACCAGACGAAGCCATGCGCCACGCCTTCGCTCGCGGGAATATCGAAACTGAAGGCGATATTATCCGCCGGGCAGGTGAGATCGGCGGGATTCTTGACGGAAGAAAGCAGTGTAGTGAGGCCTTCATGAGATGCCAGTGCGGGAGAAGCATAGACGGAAGGCTCACCCGCCGCCGCATCGAACACCCGCACGACACAGGCAAGCCCGGTGGCGAGATTTTCGATGGCCGTGACGAATTCCTCGAGAAAGTCCTCGATACGCGCAGCCGCAACGATCATTTCGAGAACGCGCGCCTGCGCCTGCAGCAGTCTCTCCGAGGCTTTTTTCTGGGTTATATCCCGCGAGGCGCCAACCACGCCGATGATATTGCCGGCCTTGTCCTTGAGAGGCACGCGCGACATCATTAGCCAGCGATCGATGTCGCCGCGCATGGCGCGCTCCTCGTAGCCGAGGTCCGGCTCGCCGGTGCGCATCACCCGCGCCTCGGTATCGGGAATGCCGGCAAGTTTTGCCGCATCGCCATGAATATCGGCGTCAGTGAGCCCGATCAGTTCCTCGACGGTGTCGAAGCCGTTCTCGCTAACGATCGCCCGGTTGGCGAAGAGAAAGCGTCCCTCCAGATCCTTGGCATAGATGAAATCCGGCACATGATCGATCATCGCTTCCAATAGCGCGTGCCGGTCGGAGGGGTTGGTGTTTTCGGCGGTAGCAGGAGAAGCGGAAGGGCCTACGTCGCGCTTCGTTCGCGACATCCGGTTCTGCACGGGTGTCTTCGGGCCTTTGGAACGCACCTCTCCGCCTCATCGCTTTATAAGGAAGCAGAATAGTAGGATTATACATATTATATAAATATGAACGGTGGGAGGAGATTACGAGGAATACGGCCTTTTACGGCCCTGCCTGGAAGCCGACGACAGCCGAAAGCAAAACGGCGCGACAGAAGCCGCGCCGTGAGACCACAGGCATGAATTCCCTGCCGTCACACCACCGGCGTCGGCAGGTCCTTGCCGGCGAAATGCGCGTCAAGATTGGCAAGAACGAGATCAGCCATGGCGCGCCGCGTCTGGTGTGTGCCGCTGCCGACATGCGGCGCGAGCGTGACATTATCAAAAGCGAAAAGTGCTTCCGGCACACGCGGCTCGTCTTCGAAGACGTCGAGCGCCGCGCCGCCGATCGTGCCGTTCGAAAGCGCCTCGACCAGCGCCTTCTCATCCACCAGCGAACCACGCGCCACGTTGACGAGCACACCCTGGGGACCGAGTGCCTTCAACACATCCGCATTGACGATATGGCGTGTTTCGGCGGTGGCGGCGGCGGCAATGATCAGCACGTCGCAATTGGCGGCCAGCGCCTCGATGCTATCATGATAATCATAGGCAACATCGCGGCGGTTTCTGGCGGTGTAGGAAATGCGCGCATCGAAACCTTCGAGCCGCTTTGCGATTGCCTGGCCGATGCGGCCGAGGCCGAATATGCCGTAACGGCGGCCGGCCACGCGGGTGGAAAGCCCCATATCGCCCTTCAGCCATTGACCGGTGCGCACATGCTGATCCGCCTGCGGCAGCTTGCGCGCCTGCGCCAGAACGAGGCCGAGCGCCAGATCGGCAACATCGGCCGTCAGCACGTCAGGCGTATTGGAGACGCGGAAACCGCGTCGCTTGGCTTCGGCGAGATCCACCTTGTCGAAACCGACACCGTTGATGGCGACGATTTCAAGATTGGGAAGTGTAGCACCAATATCCGCCGGCAGGCCGATATGGCCGCCGGTGACGACGCCGCGGATTGAAGCGCCCTTGTCAGCAAGGAACGCCGCCTTGTCAGCAGCCTCGAACAGGCGATGCACGGTGAAGCGCTGCGCGAGTTCTTCTTCCAGTGCCGGGATGAGCGGGCACAATTGCACGATTTCAGTGGTCATGAAGTTTCCTTTGGGCCGGTGAACTACTTCACATCGGCCTTGACGAATTGCCGGAGTTCCGGCGTTTGCGGATTGGCGAAGAGTTCGGACGAACGGCCCTGCTCCCAGATCTTGCCCTTGTGCATGAAGATGGTTTCGGTCGCCACGCGCCGCGCAAAAGCCATTTCATGGGTAACGAGGATCATGGTCATGCCGCCCTTGGCGAGGTTTTCCATAACCGTCAGCACTTCCTCGGTCAGCTCAGGGTCGAGCGCCGAAGTCACTTCGTCGAACAGCATAACCTTCGGCCGCATGGCGAGCGAACGGGCAATCGCAACGCGCTGCTGCTGGCCGCCGGAAAGCTGGTCGGGATAGGAATCGAATTTCTCCGACAGGCCGACGAGTTGCAGAACCTCGCGGGCAATGTCCTTCGTTTCCGATTTGGCCACGTCCTTGACGATACGCGGGGCGAGCATGATGTTTTCGCCGACCGTCAGATGCGGGAAAAGATTGTAGCTCTGGAAGACGATGCCGACATCGGTACGCAGCTTGCGCAGCGCCTTGGCATCTTCGCCAATCGCATGGCCGGCGATTTCGATGCGACCGGAATTGATCTTCTCCAGCCCGTTCATGCAGCGCAGCAGCGTGCTCTTGCCCGAACCCGAGCGGCCGATGAGGGCGAAGACTTCTCCGCGACCGACTGTCAGCGACACGCCTTTGAGGACCTCCAGAGCGCCAAAGCTCTTGTGAACGTTTTCAACGATTACTTCCGGCATGAAGCCTCCTTTCCAGCCAACGCGACAGCTGGGACAACGGGTAGCAGACGATGAAATAAAGCACGGCCACCGCGACAAAGACGCGGAACGGCTGGAACGTGGCATTGTTGATAAGCTGCCCCGCTCTCGCCAGTTCGACGAAACCGATGATCGATGCGATGGACGTATTCTTGACGACCTGAACGGCAAAACCGACGGTCGGCGGCAGGGAAATGCGGATCGCCTGCGGCAGGATGACGTAGCGATATTGTTGGGCGCGGGTGAGAGCCAGCGATTCCGATGCTTCCCACTGCTGCTTTGGCACCGCCTGGATGCAGCCGCGCCAGATTTCCGCGAGATAACCCGACGTATAGATCGTCATCGATGCACCGGCGGCGATCAATGGCGGCAGTTCCAGTCCGGCAAGGCTGAGGCCGTAATAGGACAGGAACAGGATCATCAGTACCGGAATGCCCTGGATGACCTGAATATAGGTGCCGGCGGCAATGCGCAGCAGCTTGTTATCCGAGGTGCGGGCCAGTGCGATGAAAAAGCCGACGATACCGCCGCCGATAAGCGCAATGATCGTCAGAAGTACGGTCCATTGCAGGGCGGTCAAAAGGAAGCCGAACTCGTTCCAGCCGAATGTTCGAAGAGTCATGACTGCACCTCCGGCAAGGCGGTCATCGTCTTGCGCGCCACCCGGCGGCCAAACAGCCACATGCCGACGAGGGCAAGGATGAGCCGCAGGCTGAGCGCCAGCGCAAGATAGATGAGCGTGACGACGATATAGACTTCGAAGGAGCGATAGGTCTGCGATTCCACGAAGGCTGCGGCGGCCGCAAGCTCATGCGTGGAAATGGCCGAGCATATGCTCGATGCCAGCATCATCAGCACGAACTGGCTGCAGAGCGAGGGATAGACCTTGGCGATGGCAGGCACGATGATGACGTGACGGTAGATCTGGTATCTGGTGAAGCCAAGCGCTTCGCCCGCCTCGATTTGCGACTTGTGCACCGCCTCGATGCCGGCGCGGATGATTTCCGTCGAATAGGCGGCAAGATTGATCGTCATGCCGATCAGCGCCGCCGTATCCGCCCCGACGCGAAAACCGAGACCCGGCAGACCGAAATAGACGATGAAAAGCTGCACCAGAAACGGCGTGTTGCGGATTACCTCCACGTAAGCGTCCACGATGATGCGGACGATGCCGCCATTGATGGAACGCAGCGAGGCCAAAAGAATGCCGAAAGCGCAGCCGAGCACGATGGAGAGGACAGACAGCTTGATCGTCAGCCATATGCCGTTCAGAATCTCGTTCTGATATTGGGCGAGCGCGCCGAATTGAAAAGTATAGGACATGCGTCACTCCGTTGACATTTCCCGGCCCGCCGGGATGTTCCCCGGCGGGCGCGTTGAAAGGCTCAATCAGAAGCTTGGCAATTGCGGCAGCGGACGGCCGGTCCACTTCACCGAGATACGGTCAAGGTCACCCGACATCTTCATGAGATAGATGGAGGTATTCAGCCACTGACGCAGCTCGAAATCCTCCATCTTCGTCGCCATGGAATTGCCCTGCTGGAAGAAGGTGAAACCGACCTGCAGACCGGCTTCCGGACGCTGCTTGATGATCGCCTCGCCGACCGTGGACGGCAGGGCTACGGCATCGACCTGACCGGCAAGCAGAGCCTGGGCGCTGGTGGAATCGTCTTCGTAGACGACGATTTCGAGACCTTCGACATTGGCCTTACGCAGCGCGGTTTCCTGCGAGGAACCGCGATTGACCGAAACCCGCTTGCCTTTCAGGCTGTCGAGATTTTCGAACTTCTGGTCCTTGCCGGAGATGATGTCCATGTTGAAGGCGCTGTAGGGCTGCGTGAACATCACGGTCTTGGCGCGTTCGCCGGTCGGGGCGAGCGTCGCGACAAGGAAATCGACCTTGCCGGTCTGAAGGGCGGGAATACGCGCAGGCGGCGTCAGCGGCACCAGTTCGACCGGCAGCGACAGGTAAGAGCCGATAAGGTTGGCGACATCAACGTCATAACCGGACGGATTGCCCTTCTCGTCCACCATGCCCATCGGCGGCGCGCCGGTGAGAACACCGATCTTAACCTTGCCGCGCGCCGTGATCTCGCTGAGCGAAACGGCATGGGCCGAGGTGGCTGCGGCAAGCGTTGCTGCGGCAACGCTGACGGCAACGGTCATGTTCTTCAGAAATCTGGATATGCTCATGGTTTCTCCTCCAACCTTATAGTGGCTGCCCGAACGGAACAGCCGGCCTTGCGCAGATCGAAAAATGTTCTCGATAACATTTCGACGCGATTTACAAAAAACTCCTCCCAAGATGACGCAAACGCTCAAAACCACTCGAATTTATAAGTAAATTCAACAATTTTTGCCGAATATCGATTTTCCTCTCATCGACATCATTTCGCGTTCTTGGCAGGATGAGTAATGCATGTTATCGGTATCATTGCAAGTCCGATCTACAGAACTGTTGCAATCGGCATTCATTCGGGAGGAAAGCATGTACACACGTTCGGCCATTTTCGAAGGCAATATCCACCCCGGCCGGGAGGAGGAATTTTTCCGCATCGTCGAGGAGAAG
The DNA here is from genome assembly GCF_010669145.1 of Rhizobium oryzihabitans. NCBI lineage: Bacteria > Pseudomonadati > Pseudomonadota > Alphaproteobacteria > Hyphomicrobiales > Rhizobiaceae > Rhizobium > Rhizobium oryzihabitans. Next base: position 1,899,032 of record NZ_CP048635.1, on the reverse strand, counting down.
CTTCTGCCGGTCTGGAAGCGCATGCCCAACGCGCAGGCCGTGCGGGTCATGCGCACCGAGCGCACGGACCCGGACGCCGCCGCCATCATCATGGTTCAGGAAATCGACTACCCCTCCATGGAAGCCGTCGAAGAAGCGCTGGTATCGCCGGTCCGGCTGGAGGGCCGGGTACTGACGGATGAGATGATGAGCATGTGCGACGGGCGTTTTTATCATCTGGTCTATCGCCGAGTCGCATAAATCCGGTGCACGCCGCACCGATCTGCAATCATGCGGCGTGCTTTCCCTCCCTGTCTTCGTGTATGTCTTGTCCTGAAACCGGTTCGAATTGTTGCCGGCTTAAAAACTGGGGAGACATGCTTTGGTGGAGCGCACGCCCTTGGCCGCAGCGTTAGTCACGTCAAAAAAAGCAACCATGAGCGACGTCTCGAAACTCGCAGGCGTCTCCAAGATGACCGTTTCGCGCGTGCTGGCCGATCCTGCGCTGGTGTCTGAGGAGACACGCCAGAAGGTGATGAAGGCCATCGAGAAGCTGGGTTATGTGCCTGATAGAATCGCCGGTTCGCTTTCCTCCCGGCGTACAAATTTCATCACCGCCATCCTGCCGACGCTCACCAACTCCAACTTCGCCGACAGCGCACAGGGGCTCGCCAACGCGCTGCGGGCGGCCGACTATCAACTGCTGATCGGCTACACGATGTACGATCTCCAGGAGGAGGAGCGCGTCATCCGCACCATGATGGAACGCCGCCCCGACGCCATCGTCGTTGCCGGAACGGTGCATACCAAGATGGCGAGCGAAGTTTTAATGCGCGCCGGCATCCCGATCGTGGAAATATGGGACGTTCCCGAACATCCGATCGACCACGCGGTCGGCTTCTCCAACTACGAAGTGGGAAGAAACGCCGCCAAATACCTGATATCACTTGGTTTTAAGAGAATCGGAGCGCTGGGGTCGCGGGCTGATGGCGACGTGAAGGACTGGCGCGGTGAAAGCCGTCTTCTCGGCTTTGGTGCCGCACTTCGCGAAGCCGGCATTGCCGACGACCTCATCATCCGCGAAGGCAGCGCCCCGGTCTCCTATGACCATGGGGCCAAAACGCTCGGCTCGCTGCTGGCGAAAGCGCCGGATGTCGAAGGCATTTTCGCAGTGTCCGATATTTCCGCTGTGGGCGCGCTGATGGAATGTCACCGCCGCGGCATTCACGTGCCCGACCAGGTTTCCATCCTCGGCTTCGGCGATTTCGATATCGGCAGGCAATGTTATCCGGCGATTTCGACGATCCGGGTCGACGCCCAGATGATCGGCCGCAAGGCAGGTGAATTGCTGCTTTCCATTTTGGAGGCGGAAAAAGGCGCTGATGTTCCCGAAGGCGCGCGTGTGGATGTCGGGTTCGAGCTGATTGTGCGGGAGACGACGAAGCGGCTGGGTGGCTGAGGAGCCCTCCTCCCTCATTCCTGTGCTTGTCACAGGAACCCAGCCGACGCGCGTCTGCGCGGCGGAGAGAGTCTTCTCAGCCCAAGGACTTGGGCTGACTGGATTCCTGTGACAAGCACAGGAATGAGGGAAAAGTAGGCACTCGCCCCTCTGGTAGAGTCGTTTAACGCGCACCCCACGTATCCGTCAGGCGATACCCTTCCGGCCAGGGATCGGACGGATCGAGCATGTGCTGGTGGATGCCGGTGATCCAGCCGCGGCCGGAAATTTCCGGCAGGATGGCCGGGCGGTCGCCGACCTTTGTCGTTCCGAGAATGCGGCCGGTAAAGGTGGAGCCGATCAGCGACACGGCCGTCAGCGTCTCGCCTTCCTTCATCTCGCCGCGTGCATGCAGCACCGCCATGCGGGCCGAAAGTGCGGTGCCGGTCGGGGAGCGATCGACTTTGCCCGGCTGGATGGCGACGGCAGCACCGGCCCGCAGGCCCTCCTCGGTGCGCTCCACCTTGCCCGCAAACAGGCAGAAGGAAAAATGCCGCCAGTCCGGATTTTCGGGATGCTCGAAGCTCAAAGCCCTGTTGGCGGCATTGGTGATGCGCACGCCGAGGCGGGCGATCTCGTGCGCTTCTTCCGGCTTCAGGCTGAAACCCATCGCCTCGGCATCGACGATGACGAAACTGTCGCCGCCATAGGCCGTGTCCACCTTCAGCGTGCCGAGGCCTTCGACCTCGAGTTCGACATCGAGTTTTGCGGCAAAGCTCGGCAGGTTCTGCACGAAAATGCGCTCGGCCTTGCCGTTGCGGCATTCGGCGCGCACCTTCACCAGCCCGCCCGGCGCTTCCAGCAGCATATGGGTTTCCGGCTCCTGCATCGGCACGATGCCGCCGTCCAGAAGTACGGTGGAAACGCAGATGGAGTTTGAGCCGGACATGGGCGGCGTGTCTTCCGGCTCCATGATGATGAAGGCGGCATCCGCGTCTGGATGTTTCGGCGGCACCAGCAGGTTGACGTGGCGGAACACGCCGCCGCGCGGCTCGTTGAGCACGAAATTGCGCAGAGTCTCATCACGCGCAATGAACCGGCTCTGTTCCCAGATCGTCTCACCCGGCGGTGGCTTCACGCCACCAACGATCACATCTCCCACCTCGCCTTCCGCATGGGCGGAAATGACGTGAACGGTCTTGATACTGCGCATTGAAAACTCCTCAGGAAAGCCAGGAAGGAAGACGGGAAATGGCGTGGCCGGTCAGCGCGCTTTCAACGCAGTCGGCAAGGCTGCCGAAGCGCACTGCGCGGCCGCTGAGGCCGGGGCCGTAATGGGCATATTTGCCGGAATTGGTCATCAGCGCCTTTGTTTTCGTCGGGAAAACCGGCTCGGAAATCGAGCACCAACAGAGATCGGGCAGCACCTGCACACCACTCTCATGCAGGCTTTTCAGGGTGCCATCCTGGCCGGCCGCGTCGATGACCTGCTGTCCTGCAGTGACGATGACGGCGACATCCGCATGACGCCTGCGACCGGAGAAGGCATCCGCGAGCGCGCGGCATTCTTCCAGCGAGGCATGCGGGCTGCCAATGGCGACGAGCTGCACATCCTGCGGCCCCTCATTCAGAAGCGACCAGCCGGCGGCCATATCGGCAAGCGAAATGGTGACGGTTTCGGCTGTTTCCACAGGCGCAAGCCCGGCTTCCGGGGTCACACCCTCGATATGCAGCATGGGAGCGGCCGAGGTCGTGCCGAAAGCGGCGCAGAGCGCTTTCAGATCATCCCGCGATGGCTTTGCGGCGGCGAGTCCGCGCAGAAGCGGAATGCAATCGGGCGCCGCCTTGCCGGCGAGATAACCGACGAGCGGCCAGAAAGCGTCGTTGATACCCTCAGGCAAAGCCACATCGACAATGCGTTGCGGCCGGCGGTTTTCCTCGAGATAGACGCCGGACAAGGGAGCCCTGCCCGTCAGGGCGATGCAGAGATCGAGAAAATCCGGGTGTTTGGCGGTGCGCGCACCGAGAACCGTGTTGGCGAAGATCACCGCATTCGATTCGGCCCAGGCGATCATGTCGCCGGCCTGCGGCGCGCTGTCGAGGAGATAGGGCGAACAGGTAAAGGTTGGCCGACAGCCCATGCGCACATAGGCATCCGCAAGCCTTGCGGCCGGATCGCCGAAATCCTCCGGCACGCCCTGGGCGCGCCAATGCGCCTTGTCCACCGAAATGGCGTTCATCGTCGTGGGCACGCGTACCTTCGCACCCATCTCCGCCATTTTTTCCGCAAAGGTGAGATTGGCGGGGCTGGCATAGATGCAGCCGTCAATATGGCCCTGCGTGACATCGACCAGCGCTGACGCCCCTGCTGGGCGGCCATGGCGATGATGATGCGCATCGCCTGCTGCGCGGCAATGCCATCACGGCCCTCGAGCATTGCCCGGTCGTCACCCTTGAGATCGAGATGCGCCGTCGCCGGCGGTGCGATTGCCAGGGAAACGCCATCGGCCTCGATGGTCTTTTCACCGATACGGACATGAGCGGCACGGGAGAACCGGGCGAAATTCTCCGTGTCGAGGCGCAGCACCGGCAACGGCTTGCCGAACATTTCGGCGGCGATCAGCGCACCCAGCGTCAGCACGTCTTCGGCCTCGCAGAAAACCAGCGCCGAGGGCGCGCGGCCCGTCAGGATAAGATCGAGCAACACGCCCGAACCGGTGCAGGAACCGCGGCTGGTGGGCATGAACAGCACGCCGCCGGTGAGACAGACGCCATGCAGCGGGTGGTGCACGTCTATGACCTTGCCGGTGGCGGGATCGACGCCGCCCCAGAAGCTCAGCGCCTCTGTGGTGGCGATCACCGCGCCTTCAGCCGCACCGGCCAATATGCTGCGTGCCTGAGGCACGGCTGCTGTCGAAAGGGAAGAAGACATCGAAAACCCCGTCAGAAACGTTGTGGCGAAAATGCCCTTGTATCGATGGCGGGTTTTTGCCCCGTCAGAAGATCGGCGACGATACAGGCCGTGCCCGCCGATTGCGTCAGTCCCAGATGGCCGTGGCCGAAAGCATAGACCACCCGCGCCGTATGCCGCGCCTGGCCTATGGCCGGCAGGCTGTCCGGCAGCGACGGGCGAAAGCCCATCCATTGCTTGCCGCCTTCGGTCCTGAGGCCCGGCAGGAAGCTCGCCGCCTTTTTCAGAAGCGCTTCGGAGCGGGCGAAATTGGCCGGAAGCTCAAGCCCGCCCAGTTCCACCGCACCGCCGACGCGAATGCCGGAGGAAAGCCGCGTGACGACGAAGCCGTGGCCGCCGAAGGTCACCTGCGTGCGCAGATCAAAAGCGCCGGACGGCAGGGTGGTATTATACCCCCGTTCCGTTTCCAGCGGAATTTTTTCCCCGAGCGAGCGGGCGATGCGATGCGAAAAAGCGCCCGCCGCCAGCACGACCTTGCCGGCCTTGCGGGTGCGCCCGTCATGGCTCACCACCTCGACGCCGTCTTCCAGCGGCCTGAGTGCGGCAATATCGAGCCGTTCGATACGCCCGCCAATGGCGCGGAAATGTTCGGCAAGTGCAAGCGTATAAAGCCTGGGATCGGCAATGGAATACCAGCCGGGTGTAAACGTGCCGCAGGTGAAACGCGGCGCGATGCCGGGCTGTATCTCGGCCATCTGCTCGGCATTGAGGTGGCGAAACTCGATGCCGTGGCGCTCGCGCGCCTTCCAGCCGGGAAGCGAACTCTCGAATTCGGCTTCGCTTTCATAGACCTGGAGGTTGCCCTCCTTGCGCAGCATGGCGATCGTGTCGGTCTTTTTAAGGAAGGGCTCAAGCTTGGCCTTCGAAAGATCCATAAGCGCCGTCTGGGCCGCAGTGGAATGCTCGACCTTGGAGGCGGCACAGGCACGCCAGAAGCGGAACATCCACGGCGCGATCTTCAGCGCATAGGCCGGCGGCACGCTGAGCGGACCGAGCGGATCGAGAAGCCACTTCGGCGCTTTCCAGAGAATGCCGGGCGACGCGAGCGGCAATATATCGGTGAAGGCGAATGCGCCGGCATTGCCTGCCGACGCGCCCGCCGCCGGCCCTTCGCGATCGATGACGGTGACCGAAAGGCCGCGCGTCTGCGCGGCGATTGCCGCCGAGAGGCCGACAACGCCGGCCCCGATAACGATGGCATCATTGGCTGGCATTACCGCACGCTCGCCAGGAACTTCTGCGTCTCGGCATGCTGCGGCGCGCCGAACAGCTGGTCCGGCGTGCCGATTTCCGCCATCACGCCCTGATGGAAGAAGGCGACGCGGTTGGAGACATCACGGGCGAAGGCCATTTCATGGGTGACGCAGATCATCGTCATGCCCTCATCCGCCAGCATCTTCAGCGTATCGAGCACTTCGCCGACCAACATCGGGTCGAGCGCAGAGGTGACTTCGTCGAACAGCATATATTCCGGCGACATGGCAAGCGCACGGGCGATTGCCATGCGCTGCTGCTGACCGCCCGACATGCGGTTCGGATAGACCTTCAGCTTTTCGGCAAGACCCACATGGGTCAGTTGCTTGACGGCGATTTCCTCGGCCTGCTCCTTCGAGATGCCGAGCACCTTGCGCGGCGCCAGCATGACGTTTTCCAGCACCGTCAGATGCGGAAAGGCGTTCCATTGCTGGAAGACGATACCGACCTTGCGGCGCAGCTTGTTGAGATCGGTCGATTTGGCATGCACCTCCGTGCCGTCGATGACGATCTTGCCGCTGTCGATCGGCTCCAGGCCGTTGATGCAGGTGAGCAGCGTCGACTTACCGGAGCCGGAGCCGCCGATGATGGTGACGACCTCGCCTTTGCTGACGGTCAGGTTGATCCCTTTCAGAACCTCCAGCGGGCCGAAGGATTTGCGGACGTTTTCGATCTCAATCATTGGGGGACCACCGTCTTTCGAGATACCCGCCGAAACGGGCGATGGGGAAGCTGATAAGGAAGTAGATGGCGCCGCAGATCATGAGAATGGTCAGCGGTTCCTGCAGGCGGGTCACGAGAATCTGCGAGGCGCGCAGAAGCTCGATGAGGCCGAGCCACAGCACCAGCGCGGAATCCTTCATGACGCCGAGTGTCAGCCCGATCCAGGACGGCAACGATACGCGGGTGGCGAGCGGCAGCACGATGTAGCGCATGTCCTGCGACCAGGTCATGCCGAGAGACCGGCAGGCGCGGCGCGTGTTGGACGGAACTGCGCCGATGCCGCCGCGCACGATTTCCGTGCAATAGGCTGCCGTATAAAGCGACAGCACGACGCATGAGGTGGTGAAGGGCGGCCAGCCGAGCTTGGCGATCGACTGGAAGGAATTTCCGAGCACCAGCTGGATCAACAGCGGTACAGAGCGGAAAATATCCAGCACGAAGGTCAGCGGCAGGGACCAGTAGGGCCCGAGCTGGACACGGATGACGCCGAAGATGATCCCCATGATGGTGCCTGCCGTGACGGCGACGGCGGTGACGGCAAGCGTCATCCCCGCACCCTTGGCCAGGAAGGCGAGATCACTCCAGGTGAGAGCGGTTTCAAACATGGCTCACCTCTCTCAGTAACGGAACAGACGCCAGGCCAGCATTCTGGCGGCGAGCGTGACGATCTTGGCGATCACGTAATAGATGACCGCGGCGAGCGCGAAGAATTCGAAAGTGCGGAACGAGCGCGCATTGAGGGCCTGCGTGACACCGGCAAGGTCCGTATTCATGCCGACCGTGACACCGAGCGAGGTCATCAGGATCGCCCAGACCATCTGGTTGGTGGCGGGCAGGAAGGCGACGCGCAGCATCTGCGGCATGATGATGAGCCGGAAGGTCTGCATCGACGTCATGCCAAGCGAGCGGCCGGAACGGGTCTGCGTATCCGGTATCGCTTTCAGCGCTCCACGGAAGTTCTCCGCAAGATAACCGGCATTGTTGAAGGCGATGCCGACCAGAAGCGCCGTATAGGGGCTGAGGTGAATGCCGAAATTGCCAAGCCCGAAATGGGCCATGTATATCTGGAACAGCGCCGGCGTGTTGCGGGCAACCTCCACCCAGATGGAGGCGAGTGCGCTTAGAATTCGGTTACCGGAAAGCCGGAACAGCGTCAGCACGATGGCGAAGGCCAGACCGATCACCATCGAGAGAATGGCAATCTGCAGCGTCACCACCGCACCGTCCAGAAGCTGCGGCAAAGCCTTCAGCGCCTGATTCCAGTGAAATGTATAGTTGAACATGGGCGTCCCGCCTTTTCAGAAACGATCAACGGCGCGGTCATCTTGACCGCGCCGTTTACGAAAAGTCCTGATCAGCGATAAACGCCGTTGACGGTGAGCGAGGGAACTTCGCCGCCAACCCATTTTTCATAGAGCTCGGCGTAGCGGCCGGTGCGAACCTGCTGGTTGATGAAGAGGTTCAGGTAGTTGATGAAGCCATATTCATCGCGGTTGGTGAAGAGCGCGACATAGTCGATGTCGTAAGGCGCCTTGCCGACCACGGAGATGCCGGCGAACTTGCCGCCCTTGACGTTGGACTGCGCAACCGTCGAGGTGGAAACGGTGGCATCGATCTGGCCCTGGCTGAGCGCGAGGAACACATCTGCCTGGGTCTGGTAAGGACGGAATTCGCCGACGCCCCATTCCTTGACCGACTTTTCAAGCGCGATGGCTTCGAACGTGCCAGCGGTTGCACCGACGGTCTTGCCCTTCATGTCCTCGAAGGACTTGATGCCGGACTTGTCGTTGGCGGTAACGGCCATTTCGAAGGCGAAGTAAGGCACTGTCATGCCGACCGTCTTGGCACGCTCAAGCGTATCCGACGTGGAAGCAACGCCGACATCGACGCGACCGGACATCAGCGCGGGAATGCGCTCGGGGAAAGGCGTTTCGACGATTTCAGCCGTGACGCCGAGCGCCTTGGCAAGATCGTTGCAATAATCGACATCGAAGCCGATCGGATTGTTGGCGTCATCACGCGCGCCCATGGGCGGGAAATCGAGCACGACAGCGCAACGCAGCGTGCCGGACGAAATGATGTCGTCAAGTTTGTCGGCCTTGGCCGGAGTAATAGCGAAAGTGGCGGCCAGCAGGCCGGCGACGATGACCGATTTTTTCATTCTTTATTTGCTCCCACAATTGGTCTGCCTTTGAAGGCGCGGTCACTATTTCCCCACGGGAGCGATAAATCAACATAAAAATACAAGGAGTATACAAAAAGAATTTTTTGCATGTGCGAATGATCGGAATTTTGTCAGGCAGGCTTTATGGAAAACGGTGCGGGGAAATGTGGAGCGGCGCAGAAAGGCCCAACGCCCCTCATTCCTGTGCTTGTCACAGGAATCCAGTCGGCACGCGTCGGCGGGACGGGAAGAGTCTTTTCAGCCCAAAGACTTGGGCTGACTGGATTCCTGTGACGAGCACAGGAATGAGGGCGCGGGAAACGTCGTGGAAAACCGGGAGCTTTGCGCCTAGCGCTTTGATCTGCGCTCTCATAACACTTCACTGAAAAGACGAGTTGCAATAGCACCACCTTTGTATACTTTATGTATTCAAAATGTGCGAGCCCGACATCGGAGGATTATGATGAGCGACACCACCACCTTGACCATTGGAGAGCTTTCGGCGCGGGTCGAAGCAATTTTTCGCAAGGCCGGTCTCAATGCCGTCCAGTCGGGAGCGATCGCACGCGTCATCACGGCCGGTGAGAGGGACGCCTGCAAATCCCATGGCATTTACCGCATCGAAGGTGCGCTCCGCACCGTCAAGGCGGGCAAGGTGAAGCCCGATGCAATCCCGGAAGTGGCCGAAGATGACGGCACGGCGATCGTGAAGGTCAACGCCAATGGCGGATTTGCCAACCCCGCTTTCGAGCTTGGCCTGCCTGTTCTGGTAGAGCGGGCGAAACACTCCGGCATCGCCGCGCTCGTCATCAATGATTGCACGCATTTTTCGGCGCTCTGGCCGGAAGTCGAGGGCCTTACCTCGAATGGCCTTGCCGGGCTGGTGATGTGCCCGAGCTATTCCACCGTCGCACCCACCGGCGGCAGCAAACCGCTACTCGGCACCAACCCCTTCGCCTTCGGCTGGCCGCGCAGGGACACTTCCCTTACGTCTTCGACTTTGCGACATCGGTTGCGGCGCGCGGTGAAATAGAGTTGCATCGGCGCGCAGGAAAATCCCTGCCGGAAGGCTGGGCTCTGGATGCCGACGGCAAGCCGACGACCGACCCGGAGGCGGCCCTTGCCGGCTCGATGCTGCCCTTTGGCGGCCACAAGGGGTCGGCCATCGGCACGATGATCGAACTTCTCGCCGGCATCATGATCGGCGACCTGACCAGCCCCGAAGCGCTCGAATTTCTCGGCACCACGACGCTTGCCCCGACCCATGGTGAGTTGATTATCGCCTTTTCCCCGGAAGCGTTCGCCAAGGGCCGCCCGGGCGATCCCTCCCAGCGGGCTGAAGTGCTGTTCGACGCCATCATCGGCCAGGGCGCCCGCCTGCCCTCCGGCCGACGCTTCACCGCCCGCGCCAAATCCGAAAGCGAAGGCATCACACTCACCGCCGCCGAAATGGCCGGGCTCGACCGGCTGCTGGAAAAGGGGCTGGACGCGGTTGCCTGACCGCGTTTGAATAAAAAAGGCCCGCGATTGCGGGCCTTTTTCATGTTGACACAGCATCCCCGCTCCGTCACCCCGGACTAGATCCGGGGTCCAGTGCGATCAAGTCCTTGATCGCAGAAGAGTCCTTTCACAGCGCAGACGCGCCGTGGCTGGATGCCGGATCAAGTCCGGCATGACGGAGGAGAGACATCAAACCTCATCACATACAAAAAAGGCCCGCAATTGCGGGCCTTTTTTTACAGCAGCAATCTATCAGGCCGCCTTGCAGGCCTGCACGGCGCCCGGAAGCTTGCTCCAGTCGGCGTACCAGCTGTTGAACAGCTTGAACTGCGCCTCGACATAACCGCGCTGGCTGTCTGTCAGGGCGTCGGTCTCGTTGAAGTGCAGCGTGTATTCCTTGTCGCCCTTCAGCACCATCATGTGCTTGAAATAAAGAACCAGATCCGGGCCTTCATCGAAGGAGGAGAGCACGGCCAGCGCCTGTTCCAGTTCCAGCGCGCGGGCGCGGGCATCGGCATCGCCCTTGGCGGCGGCCTGCGACAGCTTGCAGAGATGAATGACTTCCTTCGGCAGAACATTGCCGATGCCGGTGATGGCGCCGGTTGCGCCGCAATTGACGAAGCCGTGGACGACGGCGGTATCGACGCCGATCATCAGGGTCACGTCATCATCGCGGCTGGTGATGTTTTCAGCGGCATAACGCATATCGGCCGGGCCGCCGAATTCCTTGAAGCCAACGAGGTTCTTGTGTTCGGCACGCAGCGCGAAGAAGAGATCGGCGCGGGTGGCGAAGCCGTAATAGGGGCTGTTGTAGATGACAGCAGGAATTTCTGGAGCGGCAGCAAGGATGGCCTTGAAATGCGCCTTCTGGGCGGAGATGACCGAACCGCGCGACAGGACGCGCGGAATGACCATCAGGCCCTTTGCGCCAACCTTCTGGGCATGGGCGGCGTGCGCGACGGCAGATGCCGTGTTGACGGCGCCGGTGCCGACGATGACCGGAATGCCGGCTTTCACCAGACGCTCCACGCCTTCCATGCGCTGCTCGTCCGTCAGGAGCGGCCAGTCGCCCATGGAACCGCAATAAACGACTGCCGACATTCCATCGGCGATCAGTTCCTTGCCCTTGCGGACAAGCGCGTCGAAATCGGGAGTGCGATCATCCTTGCAGGGGGTCATCAAGGCGGGAATCACGCCGGAAAAAATGCTGGCCGTCATTACTAGCTCCTAAGGGACAGTTTTTCAGGAATGGACGCACCTCCGCGCCATCCTTTCGACAAGGACATTACAATCTTGTATTTTATTTGTCGACAAGAAATCGACAAGCTATAGATTTATTTCCAGACGCTCGTTACGCACCAGCAGTTTCTGCACCTGCCGCACGATCTGCTCGGCGTGCTCGCGGGCCAGTTTCTCGGAAAGAACGGTATCGCGCGCGGCAATCGCAGCAATGATCTCATCATGATCATCGACGAAGCGTTTCGGCAGGCGATCGTCATAGGACTGATAATAAAGTCTGAGGATGCGCCGTCCCTCGTCCAGCAGGCGCTTGAACAGGCTGGTGAAATAGGGGTTGCGCCCGGCTTCGGCGATCGAAAGGTGAAGCGCGGCATTGGTGGAAATCATCGCCAGCGCATCCTGCTCTTCCACCGCAACGGCGAACTCCGCATTATGGGCGCGGATGCCGGCCAGATCCTCCGGGCGATGATATTGCGCGGCAAGCTGGGTCGTGACCCGGTACATCAGCACCAGCGCATCGAAATAGGTATGCATGTTGAGGAAATCTATATTCGACACCATGGTCGAACGGTTCGGCAGCGTATCGATCAGACCCTCGCCCGAAAGCCGCACCAGGGCCTCGCGAATGGGCGTGCGCGACATCTTGAACCGCTCGGCAAGCTGCACCTCGTCAATGGGGCTGCCGGGCGGCAGGACCAGATCGAGAATTTCGTCGCGCAGCAGATCATAGACCATCTTCACGCCGGAGCCGCGCTTGCGCTCGGCAGATGCAATAATATCCGTCATCATCAAATCCCTCTTGTCGACATAAAGAGTACTATTATATTTTTTCCCGATCAACGCCGCGTTGCATCGCCCGCACTTCGAATGGCGGAATAATTGTTCAAAAACAACAAAAAGCCGTCGCGAAAATTACCCGCGACGGCTTTGCTTATTCAATTTGTGGCGCTGGTGCCTTGCCAGCCAACGCTGCGGCTCGGAACGGACAGTTTACAAATGGAGCGAGGAGCACCCACCTTGCTTCTTCTCCCCACGGGAGAAGAAACGAGCCGCGAAGTCGCTCCTCAAACGAAACGTCAGTTGCGCAGGCCGGTGGCCACGACGGAAATCTTGAAAGCGCCGTCCAGCGTCGGATCGAAGGAGGCGCCCATCACCACATCCGTCTCCTCGCTGACCGCCTCGCGCACCAGCGTCATCGCCTCATCGATCTCGTAAAGCGTCAGATCGTTGCCGCCCGAGATGGAGACCAGCGCGCCGCGCGCTTCTTTCAGCGAGGGTTCGCCGAGCAGCGGATTGGCGATGGCCGCAGCGGCCGCTTCCGAGGCGCGCTTCTCGCCCTTGGCCTGGGCCGTGCCCATCAATGCACGTCCGCCGTTCTTCATGACGTAACGCACATCGGCGAAATCGAGATTGACCAGACCTTCGCGCAGGATGAGATCGGTGACGCAGCGCACGCCGAGCGACAGAACCTTGTCGGCCGTCTTCAGCGCGTTCTCGAAGGTGGTGCCGGCATCCGCAATGCGCAGCAGGTTCTGGTTGGGAATGACGATGACGGTATCGGCGGTGTTCAGCAGATTGGCGAAGCCGTATTCGGCAGCCCGCATGCGGCGCGCACCCTCGAAGCTGAACGGCAGGGTGACGACGCCGACCGTCAGGATGTTCTTCGCACGGCAGGCTTCGGCGATGACGGGTGCAGCACCCGTACCGGTGCCGCCGCCCATGCCGGCGGTGATGAAGCACATGTCGTAACCGCTCAGGTGATCCATGATTTCGTCGAGCGAATCGATCGCGGCCTGGCGGCCGACTTCCGGATCAGCACCCGCTCCCAGCCCGCCGGTCAGCTCGGAGCTGAGCTGCACGAGCCTTGGTGCGTTGGTCTTCTTCAGCGCCTGCGCATCCGTATTGGCCGCGATGAAATCGACGCCGCCAATGCCCTCGGCGATCATGTTGTTGATCGCATTTCCGCCACCTCCACCTACGCCGATAACGGCGATATTGGGCGTGTTTCGGGCAATGGTGGCGCGCGGAGACTGGGTCATCGTTTTATTCTCTTTCTGAACTCATAGGGTCTCGCGCCGTTTTTTGAGCGCGGCACGCGAATGATCGGCAAGGTCCCAGCACTTTCCTTCTGATGCGCGAAGGAGGCTGTAACGCTTTGAATTTGCATGTAAGCCGCTCTGCCGCTTGCGGCAAATGGCCTGTACTCCTGGGACGAAAGATGCGCTACGGCGACTTTCTCCGACCCTTCCCCGGATGAAAACCGAACCGAATCAACTGCTTCGCTATCGAGAGGTGATAGCTGAAAAGCCATGTGGTTTACACTCCATTCACCATGTTTATCTCACTTTGGAACGAGTTGCTCCGACAAGTGTTTGCTTGCCGACAGCGCTAAAGCGCACAGAATGGAGGCAGGCATATGTTGGCAGACGTCTTGCAAAGCGAACCGGGTTTCCACACGGAACAACCGCGTGTGCTGATCGTGGAAGACGAGTTCCTCATCGCCATGGATATCGAGGATTCCATTCTGCAGGCGGAAGAAGAGGCCAATGTCATCGGCATCGCCAACCGGCTGGATCAGGCCGTGGCGCTCGGCAGCCGCGCCGACATCGCCTTCGTTGACGTCAACCTTGCCGACGGCCAGACGGGCCCCGAAATCGGACGGCGGTTGTCTCAGGATCATGGCGTCGTGGTGATCTTCATGACGGCGAACCCGGAAGTGGTGGTCAATCTCGGCATCGGCGCCGGGGTGATTGCAAAGCCCGTACCGCAGGATGCCGTGGAACAGTGCCTTACCTACGCACTTGCCAGACGCGCCGGCACGCGCGCCGTCACGCCAATCGGCATGATGGTTTTCGACTGAGCTATTTTTCCTGAAGGCAAAACGAAGAGACGAAAACAAAAAAGCCTGCCGCGGGAGGAGGTGCGGCAGGCTTTTTGAAAAAATGAACAGCGATATGGGAGGAGAAAAACCGCTGTCCCCGGGGCAATCCTTGGGAGGAGGAGTGGGATCGCCCGCATACCAAAACGATGTGGGAGGAGGTACATCCGTTTCGATGATTGGAAGATAGCATTTTCCTGCGCGTTTTGCAGGCACAAGGTTGCAGCGCAGATATGCGTTTGGCGCATGGCACTATCAACATCGAAAATTCCTGGCGATTGGTCCGCTTCCGTCGTCTTCCCGCGTGGAACGACATCGCTTTGCACATACTCAACGTCATCCTCGGGCTTGACCCGAGGATCCACACCCCGTTGAAAGCAATGGATCCTCGGGTCAAGCCCGAGGATGACGGAGGAGAGGCTTCCAAAACAAAAACGCCCGCTAAGCGGGCGTTTGGGCATTCAAAAGCGGCATTTTCGCCTTGATTACTTGCCGACTGCGGCGCGGGCGACGCTGGTGATCTGGCTGCGGTCGAGACCGAGATCATGCAGTTCGCGGGCGCTCATGCGGCCGAGCTCGTTGACGGTCTGACGATATTTGCGCCAATTGTTGAAGCTGCGTGCTACGTTCATGACATGACCCTTTCTGAGGTTTAGGTGACGTCAGCAACGTTTTCGTTCCGGCGTCCTTCGATGTCCTCTATATGCGCCTTGTCGTGACCAATGAACAGGCAGAATAAGGCAATCCACCCATGCGCTGCACGCAGGGCATGCAGTTTGACTGCAAAAGCGTCAGAACTTGTAGCGCACGCCGAATACATTGGCATTGGTCGCACCCTTCATGTTTCCAAGTGTCTTGCCGCCACCGGAACGATGGTGAAGCCGCCAGAAGAATTCCGTCGAGGAATCCTCGCTAAAGGAGACGTTGATTTCCGGACCGAGGTAAAACAGGACATTGGCATTGCCGTCATCCTTGATTTCCTGCTCCCGCTCGCGGCCGCGTTGTGCATCGTTCACGAGGCTTAAGCCCGCCGTGAAGCTTGGCGTGACGAACAGCCGTTCTCCGAGCTTGATCTGTTCATAGCGCGCAACCGGCCCCGCCCAGACCTCGCCGGTAAAGCCCTTGCCGAACCTGGCCGCAATGCCGATTTCGACACCCAGCTTCACATTGCCGATGCTGTAGGGATAAAACTGGTAACCGCCGCCGAGGATGGCGTTCCTCTCATATTCCACCGGAATGAGAGCCGCGCTTTTCAGCATGTCTTCCTTCGTCATGGCGCCGGCAAAGCCGAAGATCGCTTCGCTTGTCTCCGCGGTCATATCCTCCGAAGCAAGAGACGGCGTTGCCGCCAGTGCGATCATGGCTGCCAGAGACAGACGTGGTGCGATATTCATTTTATTACTCCTGAACAAAGCCCGCTTTACCCAGCCGTCCTCATAGGCATATTCCCGGAAGGCGAACATACCGTTACCGAACACAATTAATTCAACAGGGTCGGAATGGCCGGGAAACAGGCATTTTCCCCGGTGTCAGCGCAGGAAACGCCGGAAGCGGCGAAGCGCAAAAACGAAGAGCGCCGAGCCGATGGCCAGGAGGGCCAGCAATTGCGGCCAGACGACATCCAGCCCCGCCCCACGGAAAAGCACCGATTGCGCCAGGATGACGAAATGCGTGTTGGGTGCCAGAAGCATGATGTACTGGATGATATCAGGCATGCTTTCGCGCGGCGTCATGGCGCCGGAAAGCACCTGCAACGGCAGTAGAAACAGGATCAGCAGCATGCCGAACTGCGGCATGGAACCGGCAACCGTCGCCAGAAATATGCCCATCGAGGTCATGGCAAAGAGTTGCAGGGCGGTCCCAAGCAGGAAAAGCGAGAGCGAGCCTTCAATCGGAATGGCAAGCAGCCCCTGACGACGACGAACAGCGAAAATGCCGAGGCCACCAGCACCACGAGGCCCATGGACCAGACCTTGCTCAGCATTATCTCCAGCGGCGTCACCGGCATCACCAGCAGATGCTCGACCGTGCCATGCTCACGCTCGCGAATGAGCGCCGCCCCGTCAGCACGATGGAGAGCATGGTGATGGCGGTGATGATGTTATTGATCGATCCGAACCACGATTTGTCCAGTTCCGGGTTGAAACGGGAACGCAGCGTCAGGTCCACCGGCACCGAGGTCGCACCACGGTAGCGGTTCATATATTCCTGGATTTCGCTGGTCACGATGGTCTGGACATATCCGCCGCCGCTGAAAGCCTGGCTCATGCGGGTGGCGTCGATGTTGAGCTGAATGGCCGGCTGCTGTCCCGCCATGAGGCGGCGCTGGAAATCCGGCGGAATGTTGAGCGCGAAAGTGTCGAGCCCCGCATCCATGCGCTTGTCCATTTCAGCAATGGAAATCTGCTTTGGCGGCGCAAAATAGGGCGGATAAAACGCCGTGCTGATGCGGCCCGAAAGCGGCGACTGATCCTCATCGACAATCGCGATGGCGGCATTGTTCAGCGTCTCAGGCAGCGCGCTGGAGCCGGTATAGATCTGCAGCGTGAAGGCATAGACGATGAGCAGCAGCAACATGCCGTCACGCGCAAGGCCGCGCAGTTCCTTGATGCCGAGCTGGAAGATGTTGGACGAAAACAACCTCATGACGCCTGTTTCCTCAAGAGAGCGGCGCCGGCGATGAGCAGCAGCGGAATGGCGATGATGAGCGGCAGGAAAGAGCCGGAAAGGCCGGCGAAATCCAGCCCCTTCGAAAAAGTCCCGCGCGAAATCGTCATGAAATAGGTGGCGGGATAGATGTTTCCGATAAAGGCGCCCGCTCCCTGCAGCGACGAGACGGGATCAATCATGCCCGAATATTGCGTCGCCGGAATGAGCGTCAACAGGGCCGTACCGAAGATCGCGGCAATCTGGCTCTTCATGAAGGACGACATGACGAGGCCGATCGAGGTGGCGATGATGACGAAGAGCAAGGCTCCCGTTGCGTAAGCAAGATAACTTCCCGTAAACGGCACCCGGAAGATGAAGATGGCGAATGCCGTCAGCAGCAGGAAATTGAGCATGCCAAGTGCGACATAGGGTAGCTGCTTGCCGATCAGGAATTCCAGCCGTGTGGTCGGCGTCACGTAAAGATTGACGATGGAGCCGAGTTCTTTCTCCCGGACGACGCTGAGTGCCGCCAGCATGGCGGGAATGAGCATGAGCAGCAGCGGAATGACCGCCGGCACCATGGCGACAAGGCTTTTGACATCAGGGTTATATCGATAGCGCGTTTCGATGCTGAAGCTGTTCTGCGTCGCCGCACTGCCATAAATCTCGGCCGCCTTCCTCGCCAGCCATGTCTGGTGCATGCCCTGCACGTAACCGCGCACCGTCTCGGCCCGCTGCGGCATGGCGCCATCGATCCAGGCGCCCACCTCCACCGTCTTGCCGCGCAGCACATCGCGGCCGAAACCGGGGGGAATTTCAATGGCGAGGCTCAGTTCGCCATCGCGCATGCGCCGGTCCATATCGGCATAGTCGCGGATCGGTTCCTTTTCGAGGAAATAACGGGAACCGGCTATATCCAGCACATAATCGCGGCTGATGGTGGAATCGTCACGGTCCAGCACCGCAAAGGTCAGATCCTCGACATCCAGATTGATGCCGTAACCGATCACGAACATCAGGATGACGCTGCCAAGCACCGCCAGCGTGCCGCGAATGGGGTCTCGCTGCAGTTCCAGCGCCTCGCGGCGCGTATAGCTGAACATGCGCCTGACATCGAAAAACCGTTTGCGGGCGGGCGCTGCATGTGGCGTCACAGGCACATCCGCTTTAGCGACCGGCACCGCCGCCGGTTCCGCCTTTTTCACGCCGGACGCATCTTCGAGATAGGCGACGAAAGCCTCTTCCAGCGTTGCCGCATTCCGGCTTCTGGTAATCGCATCAGGCGTATCGCTGATCAGAACCTTGCCGGCATGCATCAGCGAAATCCGGTCACAGCGCTCCGCCTCGTTCATGAAATGGGTGGAGATGAAAATCGTGACATTATCGTTGCGGGAGAGATCGGCAAGGATCTGCCAGAACCCGTCCCGCGCCACCGGGTCGACACCGGAGGTCGGCTCGTCGAGGATGAGAATGTCAGGCGAGTGGATCATCGCCACCGCCAGCGACAGTCTTTGCCGGATGCCAAGCGGCAGGTCGTCCGGCAGGGTCTCCATGACAGCGCCAAGATCGAAACGCCCCGCCATCTCGGCGATGCGCGGCTGAATTTTCTCTTCCGGCAGCTTGAACAGCCGCGCGTGAAGATCGAGGTTCTGGCGCACGGTCAGTTCGGAATACAGCGAAAAGGCCTGGCTCATGTAACCGACGCGGTGGCGGATGGCCATGTCGCTGGCATCCACCTTGTGCCCGAAGAGCTTCGCCTCGCCTTCGCTGGCGGCCAGAAGCCCGGTCAGCATCTTCATGGTCGTGGATTTTCCGCAGCCGTTCGAGCCGAGAAAGCCGAAAATCTCGCCGCGCGGAATCTTGAAGCTGACATTGTCGACGGCGGTGAAGTCGCCGAAACGCATGCTGAGATGGGACGCCTCGATGGCATAATCGCCATCATCACTCACCTTGCGCGGCGCGATGTGTACCTCGTGGTAACCCTTGCGCTTTTCTTCCGGAAGAAGCGCGATGAAGGCGGCATCGAGATTTGCAGCCGAGGTGCGCTCCAGAAGCTCGGCAGGCGACCCCGTTGCCAGAATTTTTCCGCCATCCATGGCAACCAGCCAGTCGAAACCGGCGGCTTCCTCCATATAGGCGGTGGCGACGATGACGCTCATGCCCGGACGCCCGGCCCGGATCGAATCGATCAGTTCCCAGAACTGCCGGCGCGACAGCGGATCGACACCCGTCGTCGGCTCATCGAGAATGAGCAGGTCCGGGTCGTGGATCAGCGCGCAGCAGAGCCCGAGCTTCTGCTTCATGCCGCCCGAAAGCTTCATTGCCGGACGGTCGGCAAAGGGCTCGAGGCCGGTGCTTTTCAGCAGTTCGGCAATGCGCGCCTGCCGCTCCCTGCCGCCCTGCCCGAACAGCCGCCCGAAAAAGTCGATATTCTCGAACACGGACAGGGTGGGATAAAGGTTCTTGCCAAGGCCCTGCGGCATATAGGCGATGCGCGGGCAGGTATCCTCGCGGTGGCGCGGATCGGACATATCGCCGCCCAGAACCTCCACCTTTCCCTTCTGTATGGCCCGCGCACCGGACACAAGCGACAGGAGGCTGGATTTACCGACACCGTCAGGCCCGATAAGCCCGATCATCCGCCCGGACGGAATTTCAACCGATATGTCGGCCAGAGCGACCGTGCTGCCGAAGGCCAGCCGCACATCCACCAGCCGCGCAACCGGCGCGTTCCTGTCGTTTTCACTGTTCATCGCGGCGGGTGTGCCCATGGCGGCCACCGTCACTTGACGAGGTTACGTTCGAGATTTTCCGGCCAGGCGGCCTGCGGATCAAGCCGGACATAGGCCATGCCGGGCAGGCCGGTTTTGACATATTGAATGTATTTCTGCAGCAGTTCCTGCGGGATCTGCGCCCGCACCCGGAAGGTCAGCTTCTGGCGCTCTTCCTCGGTCTCGACCGTTTTCGGGGTGAATTGCGCGACATCGGCCACGAAGGAAACCTTGGCCGGAATGGTGTATTGCGGCGCGGCATCGAGGATGAGGCGCACGTCGGACCCCATCGATGTGCGACCGGCCTCCGCCGTCGGGAGGAAGAACGTCATGTAGACGTCGCCGAGATCGACGAGGTTAAGAACGCGGCCGCCGGCAGAAAGCACCTCTCCGGGCTGGGCGATGCGATATTGCACGCGGCCGTCGCGCGGCGATTTCAGCGTCGCATCGGTGATGTCAGTCTCGATGCTCTCAATATCGGCCTGGGCTGCATCGACCGCTGCTTCTGCGTCGACGATCTGCGCCCTGGCGGCGTTGATGGCGGCATCCGAAGCGGCAAGCGAGGCCTCAGCCGAGGCAAGCGTAGCGCGGGCGGATAGCTCGGCCGCTTCGCTGTCGTCGACGATCTGCTGCGACACCGCATTGCCGGTCAGCAGCTGTTTCGAACGTGCATTGGTCTTGGAGGCGGAATCGAGCTGCGCCTTGCGCTGTTCCACCACCGCCAGAGCGGATGTTTTTTCCGCCTCCCGCTGGGCAACGAGGCTGTTGGCGGTATCGATCGCTATTTTTGCGCGGCGAAGCTGTGCTTCCGCCTGGCGCTTCTTGGCTTCCAGCTGGGCCGTGTCCATCTGCGCCAGCACCTGCCCGGCCTTCACGAAGTCGCCTTCGCGCACCATGATATCCTGAAGGCGACCCGCTGTTTTCGTGGAAATATCGATCTCCACCGCCTCGATCCGGCCGTTACTGGCCACGAACCCGGCGGGAAGTCCCTCCCCCGTCAGCTTCGACCAGAAGAAATAGGCGGCAACGGCAACAGCCAGAACCACCAGACCAATGAGCAAGCCTTTTTTAGACATCCGTCTTCCCCATGAACCCTTCAGGTTTCAACCGTAATACGTAAAAACCGAAGAAGCCAGCCACCATCGCGTTCAGAATTCGCACCCGGCATTTCTTCTGTTTGAGGAAATGGGCCGGGTCATGCGGCTGTTTAGGCGTCGAGGTGTTTTGTGGCCTTGACACAAGTCAAATGACCCAAGGATGTTTCGTACAGGAAGCTGGGAGGGCGCAATTTCGCTCGTCAGAGGTTTTGCTGCTGTTGTCGCGACTGCCCAGAGGTTGCTAACACCACACTCGCCGTCATCCTCGGGCTTGACCCGAGGATCCACAACCCGGCGCGACGATGGATCCTCGGGTCAAGCCCGAGGATGACGGCGAGTGTGTTTAGGGCCTCTGCGACAAGTCCGAAGGCAGACCGCAGGGGTTGCAAAGCCCGATGAAACGGCCTCGTTTGGCAAAGCCGCATCATCCGCAGCCCGTCACCCCGGACTTGATCCGGGGTCTAGCGCGATCAAGTCTTTGATCGCGAGAGAGTCCTTTCACGGCGCAGACGCGCCGTGGCTGGATGCCGGATCTAGTCCGGCATGACGGAGGAACGGCTCACCTTAAATAGTCAGAGGCCGCAGGGTGAAACCGCGGCCTCGTATTGTCTTAGCGATAGAGCCTTAAACCGCCCGCGCCCGCTTCACCTCCACCTGCGTCCATTCCGGCAGCCAGTCACGATGCGCGACGAGGAGATCGTCGACCAGCGACCAGATCTGGTCGAGGTCGAGTTCCGCCGCCGTATGCGGGTCCATCATCGCCGCGTGGAAGATGTGCTCGCGGTTTTCGGTCATCAGCGCCCGCACCGTCAGTTCCTGCACATTGATGTTGGTGCGCATCAGCGCGGTGAGCTGCGGCGGCAACTCGCCGATATAGGTGGGCTGCACGCCGTTATGATCGACAAGGCACGGCACTTCCGCCGCACAATTGGCCGGCAGCGAGGTGATGCAGCCATTGTTGCGCTGGTTGCCGTAAATCACCGAGGGTTCGCCGGTCCAGACCGAGTTGATGATCGAAGAGGCATATTCCTTCGATTGCTTGACCTCGATCTTCTCGGCCGAACGATAGGCCGCCGCCTGCCCCTTCCAGCGCTCGATCTGCTCGATGCAGCGCTTGGGATATTCATCAAGCGGAATGCCGAATTTCTCGATCAAATCCTCGCGCCCTTCCTTGATGAAATAGGGCGTATATTCGGCGAAATGCTCGGAGCTTTCGGTGACGAAATAACCAAGCCGCGTCAGCATCTCGTAACGCACCTTGTTGGGGCAACGCGGGTTCCAGCCGGGCTTCGGCGCACGGCCTTCGCGATAGCCGCGCACGAGATCGGGATAGAGGTTCCTGTAGCTGCCATCCGGCTGGCGGTGCTCGAACTCCAGGAAAAACGCCATGTGGTTGATGCCGGCCGAACGATAACGGATTTCCTCGTAGGGAATGTCGAGATCGTGGGCGAGTTCCATGGCCGTGCCCTGCACCGAATGGCAAAGGCCAACTTGGCGGATCGTCGGGTATTTCTCCGCAATCGCCCAGGTGTTGATCGCCATCGGGTTGACATATTGCAACATGATCGCGTTGGGGCAGACGGCGAGTATGTCTTCGCAGATCTTCCACAAATGCGGCACGGTCCGCAGGCCGCGCATGATGCCGCCGACACCGAGCGTATCGGCAATGGTCTGGCGCAGGCCATATTTGCGCGGCACCTCGAAATCGGTGACCGTGCAGGGCTCATAACCGCCGATCTGGAAGGCGACGACGACAAAATCGGCACCCGTCAGCGCCTTCTTCTGGTCGGTATAAGTCTCGGCTTTCGCCTTTGCCCCGAGCGTCGAAATCAGCTTGTTGACGACGATGGCGCTTTCCTCCAGCCTTTCCCGGTTGATGTCCATCAGCGCGATGGTGGCGCCCGAAAGGGCCGGCCGTTGCAGCACGTCACCGATGATGTTCTTCATGAACACCGTGGAACCTGCGCCGATAAATGTGATCTTGGGATCTCTTGCCATTTCTACCTCCGGCATTTGGCATTCAAGCGATTTCGAAGGCGGCTCGTACAAGCCGCTGAGTATATTCGGTTTTCGGGCGGGTCAGTACCTCCTCGACGGGGCCTTCCTCAACGATCTTGCCGCGCTGCATGACGATGACGCGGTGGCAGAGCGCGCGAACGACCTTCAGGTCGTGCGAGATGAACAGGTAGCTTAAGCCCCGCTCGTCCTGCAGCTTGCGGAGCAGGTCGATGATCTGCGCTTGAACGGAAAGGTCGAGCGCGGACGTCGGCTCATCGAGCAGAATGAATTCCGGCTCCAGCGCCACCGCACGCGCAATGGCGATACGCTGGCGCTGGCCGCCGGAAAATTCATGCGGGAACCGTGAGAGGATGTTGCCGGGCATGCCGGCCGCCTCCAGCGCGTCGCGCACCCGCTCCAGCCTTTCGGCCTTGGTCCTGCCCAGCCCGTTGATGACAAGCCCTTCCTCGATGATCTGGCCGATGGTCATGCGTGGGTTGAGCGAGGCGAAAGGATCCTGAAAAACGATCTGCATGCGCGAACGCAGGGGCCGCATTTGAGATCGGGACCGGCCATCGACCCTCTCGCCATCAAAGATCACCTCACCGGCCACCGGCTCGTTCAGCCGCAACAGGGATTGTCCGAAGGTCGTCTTGCCGGAACCGGATTCGCCGACGAGCCCCAGCGTCTCGTGCCGATTGAGGGTGAGCCCCAGACTGTCGACGGCGATCAGTTCCTTCAGTTCGGGCTTGAACAGGCCGCCGTAGCGCATCATGAAGGAAACCCGCACGCCGTTCGCCGTCAGCAGCACGCCGGAATTTTCCGGCAGCGGTTTGGCCGTGCCATGCGGCTCTGAAGCCAGCAGCTTTTTTGTATAGGGATGGTTCGGCGCCGCAAACAGCCGCTCAGTCGTGTTGTGCTCGCGCATCTCGCCATGCTGCATGACATAAACATAATCGGAAAACTGCTTCACGATCGTCAGGTCATGGGTGATGAGAACCACGGCCATGCCGCGCTTCTTCTGAAGATCGCGGATGAGGTTGAGGATCTGCGCCTGCACCGTCACATCGAGCGCGGTGGTTGGCTCATCGGCAATCAGCACATCCGGATCGTTGGAAAGCGCCATGGCGATCATCACACGCTGCCGCTGGCCGCCGGACAGCTGGTGCGGATATTGCTTCAGCCGCGCTTCCGGTTCGGGTATCTGCACCTGCCGCAGCAGATCGAGCGCCCTCGCCTCGGCCTCTTTCCGGCTGAGTTTCGAGTGAACGCGGATCGCCTCGACGATCTGGCTGCCGATCGTATAGATCGGGTTCAATGAACTCATCGGCTCCTGAAAGATCATCGAGATGCGGTTGCCGCGTAGCGCCCGCCGCTGGCGGCTCGAAAACTTCAGAATGTCGTCGCCGTTGAAACGCACGGTCGCGGATTTCGAAACGGACGCCCGCTTCGTCAACAACCCCATGATGGTGCGGGCCGTGACGGATTTTCCCGAACCGGATTCGCCAACGATGGCAATCGTCTCGCCGCGATAAAGCTGGAAGGAGATGTCCTTCACCGCCTCCACCGTTCCGTGCTCCACCTTAAAGGTCACGGCGATGTTGCGCGCATCGATGATGGCGTCGTCGTTTCGGTCATCGGCGTCAAAGCGGATGGCGGGCGCGTAAGTGTTGTTCTGTGCAGCAGCAACCATGTTACGCTCCTCTCAATAGGGATCAACGGCATCGCGCAGGCCATCGCCGAGCGCGTTGAAGGCGAAGACCGTGACCAGCACGAAACCAACAGGTGCGAGAATCCAGGGATAGGAACCGATGACGGAATAGGTCGCGGTATCCTGCAGCATCAGCCCCCAAGAGATGAGCGGCGGCTTGACCGCAAAGCCGAGGAAACCGAGGAAGGATTCGAGCAGCACGACGCTCGGAATATGCAGCGTCACGGCGACGATCACATGGCTCATCACATTTGGCAGGATGTGCTGGAAGATGATGCGCCGGTCCGTGGCCCCGACGGCAATCGCCGCCCGCACATAATCGATACGCGCCAGCGCCAGCGTCTTGCCGCGCACCTCGCGTGACATCTGCGCCCAGCCGAGCGCCGACATGACGCCGACGACGAAGACGAGGAACACGGTAGTGGGTGCGGTTACCGGAATGAGCGAGGTCAGTGCGAGGTAAAGCGGCAATTGCGGGAAAGCCAGAACCACTTCAACGAAACGCTGCACCCAGGCATCCAGCGGCCCGCCGAAATAGCCTGACATCAGCCCGACGCTGGTGCCGATGACGGTGACGATGGCGACGACGCTCAAGGCAATGGCAAGCGAGATGCGCGAGCCATAGATGGCGCGCGACAGCACGTCGCGTCCGAACTTGTCGGTGCCGAGAAAATGCACCGGCTGGCCGTCCGTCGAGCCGAAGAAATGCCGGCTCATCGGGATGAGACCCAAAAGCCTGTATTCCGCACCTTTGACGAAAAAGCCGAGATAAACCGGATTGTCATAGTCCGGCCCGACGATGGGCTGGAAGGTGATCGGATCGAGCTCTTCGGTCTCGGCGGTGGCGTAGACCCGTGGCAAAAGGCTGACATTGCCGTCTTTGTCGCTGAAGCGCACCACCTGCGGCGGCGAGAAGCTGCCATGGGTTTCGAGCGGATTCATCGGCGCGAAGAAATCCGCGAAGATGGCAATGAGGATCAGCAGGACCACCAGCACCAGTCCGACCATACCGGTGAACGAGCGCCGGAGACGACGCCAGACAAGTGCGAGATAACTCTCATTGCCATGGGCAGAACGGTCGGGTTTTGCGGGGGCGGCGGTTTCGGTCTTCATCTCGTCAAACGCCATCATCTCAGGCCCTCCCGAATTCGCGGACGCGTGGGTCGAGCATGGCGAGCAGCATGTCGGCGATGATGTTGCCGACGATCAGCGTGGCGGCCAGCACCATCATGAAGGTCGCGGTGACATAGACATCGCCCACCGCCATGGAGCCGACAATGGCCGGGCCGACGGTCGGCAGCGCGAAGATGATCGCGGTTTCGATCTCGCCGCTCAGCATGTAGGGCAACACGACGCCCTGATACATGACGAGCGGGTGCACGGCGTTCGGCACCGCATGGCGCATGATGACCGCACCTTCCGAAAGGCCCTTGGCGCGGGCCGTCTCGACATATTGCGCATTCAGCGTATCGAGCAGATTGCCGCGCATCACCCGCATATTATAGGCCAGCCCACCGAAGACGGCGATGGCGACCACCGGCCAGACGTGGCTGACAAGATCGACGAATTTGCCCCACGACCACGGCGCGCCGCCATATTGCGGCGAGAAGAAACTGCCGATCTCAGACACGTCGAAATGAAACACCATGAGATAGACGAGGATCAGCGCCATCAGGAAACGCGGGATCGTCATGCCGAGGAAGGCGATGGTCGACAGAAGATTGTCGACCCAGGAATATTGCCGTGTGGCCGCCCAGATGCCGAAGGCGATGCCGAGAACGGATGCAAAGATGTGGCAGACCAGCGCCAGCGCAATGGTGCGCGGCAGGCGTTCGCCAACCACATCGGCGACCGGCTTGTTGTAATAGAAGCTGTAACCGAAATCGCCACGGGTGACGATGCCGCCGATCCAGTTGAAATATTGAATGACGAGCGGCTTATCGAGGCCGTGTTCGATGCGGTAGGCCTGCGCCTGCGCTTCCGCCTGTTCGAAGGACGCACCGCCCTGGTTCATCAGCTGCGAGCGGATGTAATCGGCATAATCGCCGGGCGGCGCCTGAATGATGGCGAAGGTTACCACGCTCAGGATCAACAGCACCGGAATGGCGGATGCTACACGTATCGTCAGAAATCTCAGCATCGAACGGTCTTCCTCGGTTTGGATTGGCCGTGTGTCTCCGGCCGCGCTTCACGCGCGACCGGTACCGGGTGTTCTCCGGGAGGAGTACTTCAAGGTATTCGCATTTCCGGACAGAAAACCGGGGTCCAGTTTTACCGGAAATGCTTTAGTTGATCGGCCCGCCCTCACCCGGCTTGCCGGGAAGCTGCTGCGGGAAGAGTTCGTATTTGCCCTGCTTATCCGCCGCGACCCAAAGGCGTTCGCGAATGATGGAATCTTCAGCCCAGTTGAACATGAAGATCGGCGTGCCCTGCGGCACATTCGAGAACCGCTTGTTGACGATCAGCGCGCCGGGATATTCGGTGAGACCGATCGTATAGAGGTTCTGCGTATAGACCTTCTGATATTGCTTCATCAGTTCCGCCCGCTCGGCATTGTCCTGCGAGGAGATGAACTTGCGAACGATGTCGGCCATCTCCTTCTCGAATGGCATCAGATCGAGTTCCTTGCCTTCGGGAGAGCGATGGTTCCAGCTGGTGCGCGGGCCGACAGGGGCAAGCTGCTCGGTATTCTGCACCACGGATGAAAGCTCGGTGGAGTTGCGCCGCACCAGCCAGTCGAACTGCCCGCCATAATGGGCGGCATCGCGCTGGTTGGAATCCAGGCTGTTGATGACGACGCGCAGGCCGAGTTTCGCCATCTGGCCAACAAGACCTTCCGCAAGGCTCTTGTCCGTCGCATAGCCATTATTGACGAGAAGGGTAATTTCGACATTGCGACCGCCAAGTGTTTCCTTCGGGAAATTCAGGAAACCATCGCCATCCGTGTCCTTCAGGCCGATCGAGGCGAGTGCGGCCTTGGCGGCCTCGAGATTGAAGGGGTAATAGACCGTGGAGGCGCGGTCATAGAAGCTGGTGCCCGACGAAATGCCACCCGGATAGATCGCCGTGAACGGCCCCTTCACCAGCGAGTCGCCGACTGCCTTACGGTCGATGGCCGATGTGACGGCCTGACGGAACACCTCGTTGCGGTTCAGCTCGCGAATGGCCTGCCCGCGCTCATCCGGATTGCCCCAGCCATTGCCGGAGAAATTCATCTGCAGATTATAGCCGATGAGGCGCGGCCCGAAGGCAAGGCGGGCCGGCGCATTGGGGTCGGCGGCGCGTTTCAGCGAGGCGACGAAATTTTCCGGCTGTTCGAGGTTGGAGAAATCGCCCGATCCCGCCACGGCCTGCACATCGCGGTCAGCCCAGGTGGAAAGCTTGTAATGGACCTCGTTGAGATAAGGCAGCTGCTGCCCCTTCTCATCGACCTTCCAGTAATAGGGATTGCGTCGCAGCACGATGATGTCATCGGGACGATAAGCGACCGGCACCCATGCCCCCATGACCGGCATGTTCATATATTCCGGCGGGAAAGCGTTCTTGAACTGATTGTAGGTGTTCTTGGAATATTTCGGATGCTGCGGTTTCAGGATATGCGACGGCCCTGGGCAGAAGCTCGGATAGGCCATGGTATAGAGATATTGCTTGGGAAAAGCCGCCTTGAAGGTCCATTCGACGGTGTAATCATCGATCTTCTTCAGCGTCGTTCCCTCACCGAAAGCCTCGGGCGATGCGCCGCCGCCAAGCGGTGAAACATTCGGATCGACGACGGCATCTTCCCAGTAAAACATCACGTCATCGGCATTGAAGGGCTCGCCATCAGACCATTTGGCGCCCTTGACAAGATGCATCGTCAGCTTGTGGCCGTCTTCCGACCATTCCCAGCTTTTGGCGAGATTGGGCAGCGGTTCGGTATCCTTGGCATCCACCTGGAAGAGCGGTGCGGTGCGCGTCAGGCATTCAGAAAGGGCGATATCGATGCCGCCCCAGCCCTGGCTCTGGCCGGCAATATAGTTCCAGCCCTCGGGCCTGCCGCCCACTACATGGCGCATCGTATCGCCGTAAACGCCCATACCGTCGGGCATATTGCCGGTCTTGTAGACCAGCGGCTCTTCCGGCAGGCGCTCTTTCAAGGGCGGCAGCTTGCCGGTCTTTTCGAATTTCTCGCTGACCCAGTCAGGCTCGCTGTAATCAGGCAGCGCCTTGAATTCGAGGATCGAGTCGCGCGCCACATAATTGATCTTGCCTTCGGCCGGAAATTGCGGCGGCTCGGGCGGCGTGGTGGTCTCGAAGGCATTCGCATTGAGTGCGATCATCGAAACACCGAGACCCAGTGCCGAGATGATACCGATCCTGCGTTGAAGTAACATCGTCATTCCTCCCAAATGGCAGCTCTTCGACCGCCCACCCTCTGTGATCGTTCTGGCCGTGGCGACGAACTCCCTTCCGCCGCCCGGCCTGTTCCCATGCCATTTCCTTCAAACAGCCTTTTTCAGCGCCGATTTTTCGGCGCGCAGTTCTTCAATGGAACGCACATTGCGGCGGGCGGCACCGGCCCAGTCGCGGGTCTTGACGCTGGATTTCGCAAGCCGCTCCTTCGCCGCCGGTACTGCATCCGCATATTGCGGCAGCCAGCGCGCCTGCGCGACGACCATCTCATCCACCATCTGCCAGACCTCCTCCGGCGTGGCGACGGCGCCGACCAGCGGATCGTGCAGTACAGCCAGCTTCAGCAGATCGATATCGCCGCTGACCGCCGCATGCACCGACATGCGCTGCACGTTGATGGAGGCCATGCAGGTGGCCGCACAGGCTTCCGGCAGCGTCACGCCCGAGACCATGTTGATGCCGAAACGGTCGACGAAACCGGGGGATTCAATGATGGCATCGGAAGGCAGATTGGTGATGACGCCATTGTTCCTGACGTTGAAATGACCGCGATAGACGCGCCCGGTTTCCAGCGCTTCCAGAATGTGGCTCGCATGTTCGTTGGAGCGCTTTTCCGGATCGATCGGCTTGGCGGCGGACGCCAGGAACTGCGGAAACTCCGTTTCAAACCAGTTCCGCGTCTCGGTGGAGTGGCGCAGGTAACCGCCGGTTTCGCCGTGAATCCAGTCGGACATGTCGATCCAGCGGGCGATTTCCTCCGGCCGCTTGCGATACCACGGCAGATATTCGGAGAGATGGCCGTTGCTTTCCGTCGAATAGACGCCGAAACGCTTCAGCACATCGATGCGCAGCTTCTCCTGCTGCGAGAAAACCGGATGCGCCTCGAAGGCGGCAATCAGCTCTTCCTTGCCGATCTTGCGGCCGTTCAGTCTCAGATCGATGAACCATGTCTGATGGTTGATGCCGGAGCAGATGTAATCCAGTTCGGACAAGCTTTTCGCACCGAGAATTTCGGCGATCTGTTCGGCACCGTGCTGCACGCCATGGCAGAGACCAACCGTATCGACCTTGCCATATTCGATGGCCGCCCATGTGTTCATGGCCATGGGGTTGGCATAGTTTAGGAATTTCGCGCCCGGCGCGGCAACCTCGCGAATATCCTTGCAGAAATCCAGAATGACCGGAATGTTGCGCTGGCCATAGAGGATGCCGCCGGCGCAGATCGTATCGCCCACGCACTGATCGATCCCGTATTTCAGCGGAATGCGGATGTCGTCCGCATAGGCTTCCAGCCCGCCGACCCGCACGCAGCTGATGATATATTTCGCGCCTTCCAGCGCCCGCCGCCGGTCGGTATCAGCGGTCACCTTCACCGGGAAACCATTGGCCTCAACGATCTTTTCGAGGATCGCCTTGATCATATCCAGATTGTGCTGGCTGATATCCGTCAGCGCGACTTCGATGTCGCGAAACTCCGGCACGCACAGGAGATCGGTGAACAGTTTTTTCGTGAAACCGACGCTGCCCGCGCCAATAATAGCGATTTTGAAACTCATAACGCCACCTCTGTTGCAAATCGAACGGGTGAAACGGGCCGAAGGATCATAAAATGGCGCTACAGAAAAATACCCGTAAGAATCCCGGAAAACCGGCCTTCCTCCCAATTTTTCAGCAGCAATATCCCGCTGGCTGTCTCCTCGGATCGGGATTATGCGTATAATAAGAGACAGGACCAGAGAAGGATTATGCTTTCATGGGTAATTTTGTGCTGCGTGATTTGATCGATCAGGGACCCGGCATGCGAACCGTCTCGCTGCCGCGCGGACGCCAGACCCTGCACACCATGCCCACCAGCAGCGGCTATGAAATCCGCAGCAGCGGCAACTATGATTGGGACGGGCGAAGGCGCGGCCAGACGCCGTTCACCGTGCTGCAATATTGCATCGGCGGACAGGGCAATCTGCGCTACGAAAACCGACATTATGTGGTGAAACCGGGTGAAACCCTGCTGCTGCTCATTCCCCACAACCATCGCTACTGGCTGGAAGAGGGCAAGGAATGGGAATTCTTCTGGATTTCCATGAATGGCGAGGAAGCCCTGCGCATTCACCGCAATATTCTCTCCGTCACCGGCCCTATCCTCAAGCTTCAGCCGGAAACCATCGATCATCTCGCTTATTGCTGTTCGCGTCTCGTCAACGGCGCGGAAACGCCGGGAGCGGCCTCCGCCGTTGCCTATGAGGCGGCGATGACGCTTTATGACGACGTTTTCGGCTCGCATCCCTCTTTCGGCGGTGAATATCGCACCCTGCAGCAGGTGCTGAGCTACATAGACAGCCATCTCGGCGAGCGGCTTTCCGTCAGTGACCTCGCCGCCGTCGCCGGCCTCAGCCGCGCGCATTTTTCCCGCATCTTCACGGCAAGCGAAGGCCTGCCGCCGGCGGAATTCGTGCTGCAGCGACGATTGCGGCGGGCGGCGAAGCTTCTCACCACGGCCGGCAACATTCCCATCAAGGAGGTTTCCGTGCTGTGCGGCTTCGAGGATCCGAACTACTTCTCCAAGGTCTTCCGCAGGCTTTACGGCACCAATCCGAGCGAATTTCGCACCACCGGCATGTATGCGAGCGTTCAGCAGAACAGATCGTGAAAAAACAACTTCGTTTTGCCATGTTTCAGGCGATTAAGGATGAATGACGTTACGCCCTTTTTGGAGACCGACTGAGGTGAAGAACAGAATCCGGATGATCCTCATCTTTCCGATTCGAGCGCTCATCGTGCTTGCCTTGGTCCTCGACGGCATTTTCCGCCCTCTTTACCGGCCGATCATCAGGGCCATATCGAGACTGACATTCATCAGGAAACTGGAAAGCCGGATTGGCGGATTGCCGCGCCTTGCCATTCTTCTTCTGCTTGCGGTGCCATTTGCCATTGCCGAGCCGATGAAAATCATCGGCCTGCTTCTCATCGCCCACGGTACCGTCAAGACGGGCGTTGCGGTGACGATCCTTGCCCATCTCGCCACCTTCCTGATTGTCGAGCGCATTTATCACGCGGGTCGGGAGAAGCTCCTCACCTATGCCTGGTTCGCATGGATCATGCGATATGTGCGTTTCGCGCGGTCCTTCTATGATCGCTTCAAGCTTGCCGCATTGAACTGGATCCGCCTCAGGGTTCTGGCGCACCAGAGATAGCTGCGGGACCTGTCACCGTCGGCGGCGCAACGTCTTCAGGAGATACTCCGCAAAGGCCGTTGCCTGCAGAGAGACGAGAATGATGGCGATGCCGAAGACGACGCGGGCCTCGGGCACCTCGTCAAACAGGAAATATCCCACAGCCGTCACAAACAGGATCGACAGATAGCCGACGGGTGCGAGCACGCTTGCATCGGCAATGCGATAGGCCCGCAGGAAACAATATTGCCCCATTTGCGCAAGCAGGCCGATGGCGAGCAGCGGCCCCCAGTCGAGCGGCGCGATCGGCTTCCATGTCCAGATCGCCGGAACCGCGGTAATGACGGCAAGGCCAACCGTATAGAACACCATCATCACCGTGGTGTTTTCCTGCCGCAGCGCCCGGGTCTGGATCACCGCAAGAGCACCGAACACCACCGAGACGAGGACGACGAGCACGCCTGCGTTGAATTCGGCGCCGCCCGGTCCGATGACGACGAGAACGCCGACAAATGCAAGGCAGGCCCCAGCCCAGCGATATCGGCTCACCCTTTCGCCGAGAACGGCGACCGCCATCGCCATCGTCACCAGCGGGCGGGAGAAGCCCACGGCATTGACGGTGGCGAGCGGCAACAGTGTGATGGCGACGAAGTTGCTGGTGAGTGCAATGGCGTTGCAGCAGATTCGGAAAAGATTGCGCCAGGGATATTTGACGTTCACCATTTCCATCCGGTGCCGCCAGATGAGCGGCAGGATGAAGATCAGGCCGATCATCGCCCTGATGAAGACGAGTTGAAAGGCCGGATAGGTAACGCCCTGCGCCTTGACGAGGGCTGTCATTCCGCCCGAAACGAGGGCCATATCCAGCAATAGCCAGCCGATGCCCGCGCGAGCATCGGTTTCGCGCGGGTTTTCCTGTTTTTCACTCTGGCTCTGGCCATTCACGCGGGTTGCACAAGGTTTGCCATGAGGCGGAACGCCCCCGGCACCAGCTTGTCCATCTGGTGGTGAAGGACGAGGCTCGTATGCGTGTGCCGGCCCTTGCCAATCGCCGCCGAGACCAGCGCACCCTTCAGGGGCTGTTCATCGACATCATGCATGGCAAGCAGGGGCTCATAGACATCATCCCAGCGCGAGGCGAAATAGAGCCCGCGCTCCTTGTCCCAGCCCGTCCAGTCAGCAGCACTGATCGTGTTGGGCCCGACAAGCAATGGATGATCGGGCAACAGCACCGTCACCTCGGCATTCGGGTCGGTCACACGCCAGCGCAGGGAAGGTTTGCCGATCTCGAGCCGCCTCACCGGCGTCGTCTCCGGGTTCCATCCATCCGTCGGCCGGTGATAGAGCGTGACAAGATGGCCGCCCTCTTCGACGAATCGGTGGAGCCGCTCTGTTGCCGCAGCCAGATCCTTTCTGATGCCGAAGGCGAAGATGCCGACAACAATCGTCGTAAACGACGAGAGATCACCGCCAAGCGCCTGCGCATCCAGTTCGGTGACATCAAGACCCATGCGAGAAAGCCATGACCCGACCCGGTCGGCACCGCCACCGACATAACCGACACGCGCGCCCTCCGGAAGTTTGAGGTCCAGCGAGAGGATTTTCAGAGCGGAAGGTGCGAGAAACCGCGTCCGGCCGATATGCGGATAGGCGATCGGCGTGATCTGGAAAGCCGGCTGCGAACCGACAGTCGCTTCGATCTGGGCAAGGCCCGTCGTAGCGTCGCCGGTGCGTTCGGCAATCCAGTCGCTGCCGCTCTTGCGCAGGTTCCAGCCGCCCGCACTCCTGAACGACAGCGGCGCATCGGCACCCCTTATATGCGCCTGAAAAACATGGGCGTCCTGCCCCTGTCCAAGCGGAACCAGAAGCGCATCGGGCGCGATCGTCAGCGACTGCGCGGGCGTTACGAAAAACGGCTCCTCCAGATCGAAGTTAGCCGAAACGTCCCGGCCTTCGACCCTTGCGGAAAGGCGCACCGAGGCATGGCCATTGCCGCCTGACGCTTTCCAGTCGGGCTGATAGAGACCGGAAACAGTGGCGTCCTGATCGGCGACAAGTGAAAAGACCCGCGTCTGGCCAAGCGACTGAACGGATGAGGAAACGCCAGCCGGAAGGACCGGGGTAACTTCGACCTGAAATTCACCCGCCTTGTCAGCAAGTTCCACATAAAGAGCGGATGTTCCGCCCGGAACGATCTCTGCCGGCTGGGCATAAGCCCGCTCGAAAAGATCAAGGGCCGTCAGGATAGCGGCATCGACCTGCGCCCGTTTGCGCGCGATCCGGTGCCCGTGCAACGCCTTGAAATCCTGGGCTGCGGCCTCGTCGACCTTCTGCAAAAGAGTTGCCGCCGAAAGAAGTGACGCCGTGATCCGCTGCGTGTCGGGAAAGGCTGCGATTGCGTCGATGATTTCCCGTTCGGCCTCAACCAGCGCCTTTGCCGATTCGGCGTCTAGCCCGGGAAAATCCGAGAGATCGGTCAGCGACGACGGCAGCCTGTCGAGGATCGAGCTTTCCCCGCCGCCCGCAACGTTGGAGAGCTCAAGATGCAGCGGCCAGACTTCCTGCGCCCGCTTCGGCCAATGCCCCATTCCCTGCGATGCATGGTAATAACGCGACCATTCGCCGATACGGTCATATTGCGCACCGGTGGCCTCCTCCTTGCCCGGAGCATTGACTATCAGCGTTGTCTCCGGCGGAGGCACTTCGTCATCATAGGTGTCGCCACCGCCCGACCATGCGGGAAGATAATATTTGGCCACCTTCCAGGGTTTCAGCCCCTCGGAGAAATGTTCGGGATAAGCGGCAGGATCGGCCGCCAGCGTGATCGCGGTTTTCGCCGCGCGCGTCATGGCGCGGTGATGTCCATGTTGTCCCGGCACATCGAGAAATGTGGGGATGACGATATCGGGCCGTTCCTTGCGATAGGCGCGCACCAAGCGCTCGACGATGCGCTGCTGCCCCCATCGACCGAAGGTCTGGTCACCATCCTTGGAGAAACCGAAGTCGTGAATGATATCCGCCGGGCCATGGCCAAGCCAGCTTACATCCGCATCGATGACGCGGGCAGCCTCCTCCAGCTCCCGCGACCGGATGACACCGAGCGCGCCCAGCCGCTCCGGCCCCAGCGCATTCTGCCCGCCCTCGCCGCGCGTCGAGCAGGCGATGATGGTCCGCATGCCCAGCTCCATCCGGAAATAGGCGAGAAGCCCGTTCTGCTCGTCATCCGGATGCGCGCCGGTGTGCATGACGGTGACAGCAGATTTCAGTGCGCTCAGTTTGCGATGCAGGCGCACGAGCCATGGATCGGCCATCTGCCGTTCGATGCGCTCCCGGGGGTTAAGCATGGGTGGTCTCCTCCAATATTCAGCCGGGCACCTGCGCTGCGGCGCCCAAGGACGTCTCAAGTTTTGGTGTGACGATGTCGAACAGCGGCAGGGCGGCGGCACCAAGCGCCGCCGTCAACTGTCCTGATTTGCCGTGGATGACGCGCGGCAACTCCCTTTGCCGCCGGCTTGCGACCGAAGTCGGCAGATGCCCCATCCGCGCAATGATCTCGCTGATAATGATTTCCGGCAGCGCTCCACCGAGAATGACCGTCTGTGGATCGAGAATGTTCTCGAGCATCGCAACCATCGGCGCCAGATGGACGGCGGCCTCGTCGATCCACTCCATCACCACCGGATTATTGGCCTTGAACAGGGCTTCCAGATCGTCAAGCTCCGTATCCGCCACACCGGCGCAGACGAGCTTTTCCTTGAGCACATAAACGGAAGCATAGGCCTCCAGGCAGCCCATTTGCCCGCAGGAAGGGCAAGGCCTTCCCTTCGGCGAGACGGTCACATGGCCGATTTCGCCGGCATTGCCGAACGCGCCACGATAGGGCGAGCCATCCTGAATGATGCCGAGACCGATGCCGACACCAAAATAGATCATGCAGAAATTCGGGATCGCCAGGCCCGCGCCGAACAGGCGCTCGCCGACGGCGGCGGCCGTCGCATCGTTTTCAACCACGACCGGTTGGCCGCAGGCCTCGCTCAGCATCTGGCGGGCGTCGATACCCACCCAGCCGGAGAGCGTCGTCGGGCCGACTGAGGTCATGCCGTCGATCTCGAAAGGTCCGGGCATGACGACGCCGGTGCCGAGCAGCCTGCAACCGACATTTTTGGCAACCGCGGCATGCTCTGCCGCAAAGGTCTTGAATATGGCTTCCGGCGTCGTGTCCTTGAGCGGCGTGACACGATGGGTGCGCAGCACACCGGCGAGATCGAGGCCGACGGTGACCATGTGGTCGGCGGCGATCTCCACCCCGATCGTCGCGCCGCCATCCGGGTTGACGGCAAACTGGATCGGCGGCTGGCCCCTGCCGGTGCGGCGGCGGCCAAGCTCCTTCAGAAGCTCCTCCCCCACCAGCTCATCGACGATATTGGCAACCGCCTGAGGTGTCAGATGCGTGATCTTGGCGATCTGAGCACGCCCGAGCGATCCGTGCCGCCGGACGATGTCGAGGACGACTCGCCGGTTGTGCTCGCGGCTGCGCTCAGGATTTTTTCCGATTGCTACGGGATAGGCATCCACCGTGTGCACCGTCATCTCTTCAACTTCCCGTCCGTTAGAAAATTCATAGCGTTGAAATGACGATAAGCGCAATATAATAATTCAAGTAAATTATCTTATTGACAAATGCCCGCCTTCAGAGAACCGTAGAGAGCGACCGGGGGTCAGGCTTGCATGGGGGTGGAACACGGAAAATCCCGCTGCCGGCAAATCGATGAGAGCGCGCGAAAGCGCGGATAAAGGGAACGATCACTCCGCATCCGGAAGACCGGGCGGGGAAAATGGAGGCTTACATGCGCAGGGCAACTTTGTTCGCCGGCTTGGTCGCCGGCTTCAGCACATTTGCGTTCAACGCCGCTCAGGCGGTTGAAATCGAATATTGGCAATATGTCTTCGACACACGCGTCAAAGCGATGGACGAGCTTATTGCGGAGTTTCAGAAGGCCAATCCTGACATTACCGTCAAACAGGTGACCTTCCCTTACGCCGACTACCAGACGCGCGTCATTGCCGCCAACATGTCCGGCAAGGGCCCTGACGTCATGCAGCTGTTTTACGGCTGGCTGGATAAGTTTGCAGCCGGCGGCATCTTGCAGCCGCTGCCGACCGACGCTTTCCCGCATGACAAGATCGAAAGCGATTTCTTCCCGATCGTCAGCGCCATGAAGCGCGGCGACGATTATTACGGCCTGCCGACGGCGGTTCGTTCGCTTGCACTTTTCTACAACAAGAAGCTCTTCACCGAAGCGGGCCTCGATCCCGCCAACCCGCCGAAGACGCTGGACGAATTCGTCGCTGCCGCAGAAAAGATCGCCAAGCACGACGCCGCTGGAAACCTCACCGTCGCAGGCTCCACACTCGATATGGGTGGCCAGGACCACCAATGGTGGCGCGAGGTTCTCATCCGCCAATATGGCGGCGAGCCCTACACCGATAACGACCAGAAAGTCGCCTATGACAGCGAGGCGGGTGTTCAGGCCCTGAAGTTCTACACCAGCCTGCAGCTTGAAAAGAAGATCGGTCAGGTGGGCTTCATGGATGAAGGCCAGGCCGCCTTCCGCGCCGGCAAGGCGGGTATGACCATCGACGGCACGTTCCGGCTGGGATCGTTCAGAACCATCAAGGACTTCGAGTGGGGCGTGACCGAGCTTCCCACCAATGACAAGAATATCCGCTCCAACTATGCCAGCTATTTTGCCAACGGCATCAGCGCCAAGACGAGCGGCGAAGAGCTTGAAGCGTCGAAGAAATTCCTCGCCTACATCTCCTCACCGGAAGCCATGGCGATCTGGCTGAAGACCGTGGGCGAATTGCCGGCACGGCGTGCGGCAGCTCTGACCGAAGAGAACCTGAAGGACCCGGTCTACGCACCGTTCCTGAAGGGTCTCGAATACGCCCACACCACCCTGTTCATGGACGAGGCCGCCCAGCGGCAGAACGCCATCGACATGACGAACCGGATTTTGCTCGAGGGCCAATCCGTCGAAGACTCCATCAAGCAGGCCGCCGGGGCCGAGCAGGAAATCATCGACGCGGCCAAACCCTAAAACCCAGGTCCAGACATGACAGCGATCGATCAACAGGGGGCGGCATCCGGCCGCCCCGGCGGCTCCTTCGGGGATCGCTTTTCCATGCGCACGAAACGGCTTGTGTGGATCTGGAGCTTTCTGGCTATCCCGATCCTGTTCTACAGCATCATCCGTTTTTACCCGACACTGCAGGCCTTCTGGCTGTCCTTCACCAACTGGGACCTGCTGCGGCCGGCAAAATTCATCGGCGTCGCCAATTACGTCAAGCTGTTCAAGGACCCGCAATTCTGGAAGGTCTTCAGGAACACCTTCACCTATCTCATCATCGGCACGCCCATCAGCCTCGTTCTGGCTTTTGTCATCGCCTTTTATCTTGATCGGGTGCGTATCCTCCACGGCTTCATCCGCGCGCTCTATTTCCTGCCCTATCTGACGACGGCAGCGGCGATGGCCTGGGTCTGGCGCTGGTTCTATCAGCCGCCGCCGATCGGCATCATCAACGACGTATTCGGGATGATCGGAATTCCGCAGCAGCCGTTCATCCGCTCCACCGATCAGGCGCTTTATTCGGTCATGGTGACAGCCATCTGGGCGGGCCTCGGTTTCCAGATCATCATCTTCATGGCGGGCCTGCGCTCCATTCCGTCGACATTTTATGAAGCCGCGCGCATCGACGGTCTTGGCGAGTGGGCGATCCTTCGAAAGATCACGCTGCCTCTCCTGAAACCAACCACCGTCTTCCTCGTGGTCTTCTCCTCGATCGGCTTCCTGCGGATTTTCGATCAGGTCTACAACATGACCACGAACGATCCGGGCGGCCCGCTCGGCTCAACCAAACCGCTGGTGCTGATGATCTACCAGACTGCGTTCAATTCCTATGCGATGGGTTATGCCGCCGCGCAGACGGTCGTCCTGTTCACCATTCTTCTTGTCGTATCGCTGGTCCAGCTCTGGGTCCTGAGGGAAAAGAAATGAGCGAAGCGCTGCCACTCTCCCACGCCCGCATCCGCCCCGGCCGCATCCTTGCCTGGACGCTGTTGTTCATCGGCGGCCTGATCATGGTCTCGCCGCTGCTCTTCATGTTTTCCACCTCGTTCAAGACGGCGGACCAGGTCTATGACCTCCGGCTCATTCCCGCAGCACCGACGCTTGCAAACTACATAACGGTGATGGCCGACGGCCGTTTCCTCCGCTGGTTCTTCAACTCGATCTTCGTTGCGGTCATCGTCACCCTTTCCAACTGCTTCTTTGACAGCCTGGTTGGTTATACGCTCGCAAAATTCGAGTTCCGCGGTCGCTACTTCATCTTCCTCGCGATCCTTTCGACGCTGATGATCCCGACGGAGATGCTCGTCATCCCGTGGTATCTGATGTCCAGCCAGCTTGGCTGGCTCGACAGCTACTGGGGCATCATGTTCCCTGGAATGATGACGGCCTTCGGCACCTTCCTGATGAAACAGTTCTTCGAGACGGTTCCGAACGACTTCATCGAGGCAGCGCGCGTCGACGGGCTGAACGAATTCCAGATTTGGTGGAAGGTCGCCCTGCCGCTGGTGACGCCCGCGCTCTCCGCACTGGCAATCTTCACCTTCCTCGGCAACTGGACTGCATTCTTCTGGCCGCTCATCGTCACCACCAGCAAGGAACTCTACACCCTGCCGGTCGGCCTCTCGAGCTTTGCCGTGGAACAGCAGATCCAGTGGGAAATGATCATGACGGGCGCTGCCATTGCGACCATCCCAACCCTTATCGTCTTCATCGTCCTGCAACGCTACATCGTTCGCGGTGTGATGCTGGCAGGCCTGAAAGGATAACACCATGGCCGATATGAACCCGCGCCTGTCCGACACCAGCAAGTTTCCCGATCCTGTCTACAAGGAAACCGTGCTGCGTCCGCTTTTCGACGGCGCCAAGAACCACCATGTCGACGGTTTCCGCCGCATCGACCGCGCCCATCTGGTCATGCTGCGCGAAACCGGCATTCTCGATGCGGACACGGCAGCGAAAATCGCCGGAGCGCTTGATGACATCGACAGGACCATCAACCCGTCGGAACTGGTCTATACCGGCGAGGTCGAGGATTTCTTCTTCCTCATTGAAAAGGAACTGAAAGCCCGCATCGGTGTCGATATCGCCGGCCGCCTGCACACGGCCCGCTCGCGCAACGACATCGACCACACGCTTTTCAAGATCGGTCTGAAAGAGAAGATCGACACGCTCACCGCCAAGGCGCGGCTTCTGCTGGCGGCCCTGATCGACGCTGCCGAGCGCAATGAAAAGACGCTCATCGTCGCCTATACGCACGGGCAACCGGCCCAGCCCACCACCTTCGGCCACTATCTTTCTGCCGCCATCGAAGTGCTGATCCGAGATATCGACCGTTTCACTGAAGCGCGGCGTATCGTCGATCTGTCGCCGATGGGTGCTGCCGCCATTACCACCTCGGGCTTTCCGATTGATCGGGCGCGTGTTGCAGAACTTCTCGGCTTTGCGGCACCCTTGCGCAATTCCTATTCCTGCATCGCCGCCGTCGATTATACGACGGCGACCTATGGCGCCATCGAACTGATGTTCCTGCATCTCGGCAGGCTCATTCAGGACTTCCAGTTCTGGACGAGCTTCGAAGTCGGGCAAATCTATGTGCCGAATTCGCTGGTGCAAATCTCGTCGATCATGCCGCAGAAACGAAATCCGGTCCCGATCGAACATCTGCGCCACCTTGCCAGCCAGACATTCGGGCGGGCACGGACTATGCTCGACGTGATGCACAACACGCCCTTCACCGACATGAACGACAGCGAGGGTGAAACCCAGGGCATGGGTTACGAAGCCTTCGCCTCTGCCGGCCGGATGCTCGATCTCCTTGCCAGCCTCGTCGGCAAGATCAGCATCGATCCGGAAAGGGTCGACCAGAATATTCGCCGGTCCTGCATCACCATCACGGAACTGGCGGATTCCCTCGTGCGCATCGAAGACCTGTCATTCCGGCAGGCCCATGAAATTGCCGCGACCGTCGCCAAGAGCGTTGTCGCGCTGAAGGGTGACCTGCCAAACGACGGTTACCAGCCGTTCCGCAAGGCGTTCCAGGAACTGACCGGACGCGAGACCGGCGTTGACGAGGAAAAGTTCAGGCAGATCGTCTCGCCCGAGCACTTCGTCGCCGTGCGCAGCCGCTTCGGCGGCCCTGCCCCCGAACCGATGCGGGAGGCGATTGCGGCCTATCGCGACAAGCTTGGAACGCTTGAAGCCGAGGCACAAAGATCCGCTGACCACGAAGCGGCGAAAGCCGCAGAGCTTGCAGAGAAATTTACCGCCCTGACGGGAGCGCGATAATGGCGACAATCGAACTCAATAAACTCGTAAAGCGCTACGGCAAGGTGGAGGCGGTCAAAGGCATCGACCTTGCCATTGAAGACGGCGAATTCGTCGTTTTCGTCGGTCCCTCCGGCTGCGGCAAATCCACGACGCTGAGAATGATCGCGGGTCTGGAGGAGATTTCCGGCGGGACGCTGAGAATCGCCGGGAACGTCGTCAACGAGAAAGAACCGAAACAGCGCAACATCGCCATGGTCTTCCAGAACTATGCGATCTACCCGCATATGACGGTTCGCCAGAACATCGGCTTCGGGCTCTATACCTCAAAGCTCGACAAGGCGGAAAAGAACCGGCGTATCGAAGAGGCCGGTCGGGTGCTCGGACTTGAGGCATTGCTCGACCGTCGCCCCGCGGCCCTCTCGGGCGGCCAGAGACAGCGCGTCGCCATCGGCCGCGCCATGGTGCGCGATCCCTCAGCTTTCCTTTTCGATGAGCCTCTCTCCAATCTCGATGCACAATTGAGATCGCAGATGCGCATTGAAATCAAGCGCTTGCATCAACGTCTTAAGACGACAACCGTATACGTCACCCACGATCAGGTGGAAGCCATGACCATGGCGGACCGGATCGTCGTCATGAAGGACGGCCATATCCTGCAGGTCGGCACGCCCTCGGAGCTTTACGAGACGCCGGTGGATGTCTTCACCGCGCGGTTCATCGGCAGTCCCTCGATGAACCTGCTGCGCGGCACGAGAACAGATAACAGTGTTGCGCAGTCGGCCACGGGCGATCTGCTGATCGGCATTCGCCCGCATGATCTGCTTGTTGGAGAAGGCGAGACCAATCAAGGGTCCTTCTCCCTCGAAGGGACGGTCACCGCCGTGGAGCCGCTCGGCCCCGAAACGCTGGTTCACCTCGATACGGCCACGACGTCCGTGATCGCGACGGCAAGAGGCAAGTCCATTCCAACTGTGGGCAGCCGGTTGCAATGCCAGGCGCAGGCAGGCGCGCTCTATGTTTTCGATGCCAAGACGGAAAAGCTTCTGGGCCGCGCATGATGACGACAGTCACGGATAAATCAGCGGTCATCAGTGTTGGCCGCATCTATTGCGACCTCATTTTCACCGGGCTTGACGAATTGCCGGTGCTTGGCCGGGAACTGTTTGCCAGCGACATGGAAATCGCCGCTGGCGGCGGGGCTTTCATTGCGGCGGCCCATTTCGCCCATATCGGTCGCACGGCCACGCTGCTGGCAAGGCTCGGCACCGACACATTCTCGCGGGCCATCGGCGAGAAG
This sequence comes from Rhizobium oryzihabitans, assembly GCF_010669145.1. Lineage (NCBI taxonomy): Bacteria > Pseudomonadati > Pseudomonadota > Alphaproteobacteria > Hyphomicrobiales > Rhizobiaceae > Rhizobium > Rhizobium oryzihabitans. The sequence continues at coordinate 1,856,403 of NZ_CP048635.1, read as the reverse complement.
ATGCAGCAGAGCGGTGTGGACCTGCAATTCCTGGAGCATTCGGCGGATGCGGGGCCTCAGGTCACCGTCGCAACCGTGGTTGGCCAGGACAGGGCGTTCCTGACCCGGCGTGCCGGTGCCGCTCGCCCATCGACCCTTGATGCCGCCTTTGGCTGGAAAAGGGCCTGCCATCTGCACATCGCCGAATTCGCCACGCTTCACGAAATCCCCGATCTCGTTTCGCGTGCGAAGCATAGCGGACTGTCCGTCTCGCTCGACCCTAGCTGGGATGCCTCGCTTATTTACGACAAGGGCCTGCTCAAAGCCTGCGAAGGCGTCGACGTGTTTTTGCCCAACCTCGAAGAAGCCGAAGCGATCACGGGCCATTCCGACCCCGAGGCGGCTATCAGGGCGCTTTCCGATGCATTTCCTGTCGTCGCCCTGAAAGGCGGCGCGCAGGGCGCGTGGGTTTCCGCGCAGGCAGGACTGCACCATGCGGCGGCGAAGAGCGTCCCGGTCATCGATACGACCGGCGCGGGTGACGCGTTCAATGCCGGTTTCATCGATGCCTGGCTTCGGCGCGAGGGCGAGAAGCAATGCCTGGAGGCCGGTGTGGCGGCGGGCAGCCTTGCCGTGCAGGCCACGGGCGGCGCGCCGCGAGCCAACGCCGCCGCATAATCCCTACCAGCGTTACTCGCCGCGCGGGTAACGCTGGTTCTCTTCCAGAACATTCAGATCCATGTGGTTGCGCATGTAGCGCTCCGACGCCTTCTGCAAAGGCTGATAATCCCACGGATAATAAGCGCCGTTACGCAGCGCCTTGTAGACCACCCAGCGCCGCGCCTGGCTTTCCCGCACCGATGCGTCGAAAACGGGCAGTTGCCAGCGCTGGCCGATCTCGGCGGAAAGCGATGACAGCACGTCGGCAAACTCGGGATTGTCGGCAAGGTTCGTGCGCTCCTGAGGATCAGCCTCAAGATCATAGAGCAGCGGCGGATCGGCCTCGCAGACCGAGAGCTTGTAGCGGCCGTCCCTGATGGCGACGAGCGGCGCGATCGAACCCTCGGCCGCATATTCCATCGGCACCGGACCGCGCTCGCCAGTACCAGCAGCCAAAGCCGACAGGTCTTCCCCATCCGTCCAGCGTTTGAGAGAGGTAATATCGAGCCCGGCCAACCCGCAGAGTGTCGGCGTGACATCCAGCGTCGAGACCGGCGCGTCGATGAGCGCCGGTTGCCAGCCGGGTGCTGCGATCATCAGGGGGACACGGGCCGAGCCCTCGAAAAAGCACATCTTGAACCATAGGCCGCGCTCGCCCAGCATATCACCATGGTCGGACAGGAAAAGGATGATCGTGTCCTCCTCCATGCGCGTCGCCTTCAGCACGTCGAGAATTTCGCCGACCTTTTCGTCGATATAGGAGATATTGGCGAAATAACCGCGCCGTGCCCGGCGTATCTCTTCCGGCGAGATATCGAAGGCCCGATGGTCGCAGGCTTCCAGCAACCGCCTCGAATGCGGGTCCTGCTCCTCGAAGGGAAGCGCTTGCACCTGCGGGTCGAGCGCCGTGCAATCCTCATAGAGATCCCAGAATTTCCGCCGCGCCACATAGGGGTCATGGGGGTGGGTGAAGCTGACGGTCAGGCACCAGGGCCGGTCATCGAGGCGACGCGACAGGTCATATAGTTTGCGGGTGGCGTGATAGGCGACTTCGTCGTCGTATTCCATCTGGTTGGTGATTTCGGCAACGCCCGCGCCGGTCACCGAACCGAGATTGTGATACCACCAGTCGATCCGCTCGCCCGGCTTGGCATAGTCAGGCGTCCAGCCGAAATCCGCCGGATAGATATCCGTCGTCAGGCGTTCCTCGAAGCCGTGCAACTGATCCGGACCGACGAAATGCATCTTTCCCGAAAGGCCGGTGTAGTAACCCGCCGCCCGCAGATGATGCGCATAGGTTGGAATGTCGGAGGCGAATTCGGCGGCATTGTCGTAAACCCGCGTCCGGCTTGGCAATTGCCCGGACATGAAGGAAGCCCGGGCCGGTGCGCAGAGCGGGCTCGCCGTATAGCTATTGGCGAAACGGACGGACCGCTCCGCCAACGCTTTCAGATGTGGCGTGTGGAGAAAATCGGCCGGACCATCGGGAAAAAACGTCCCGTTGAACTGGTCGGCCATTAAAATCAAAATATTGGGACGCGGCATTTCACCCTACAGTCTCAAAGGCCAAGTTTGCCTTTGACGGCATCCGCACCCGGCTTGCCATCCAGCGTGGTCACGCCCTGCAGCCAGCCATCCAGCGATGCCGGATTGGCCTTCAGCCACGCCGTTGCCGCCGTCTTGGAATCCTCGCCGCCGAGAATGGAGCCCATCAGGGCGTTTTCCATGCCGATATCGAATTTGAGGTTCTTGAACAGCGTCGCCGCATTCGGGCATTGCTGCGGCCAGCCGGTGCGGGCGAGCGTATAGACTTCCGCGCCGCCGAAATTCGGACCGAAATAGGCGTCGCCACCCGAGAGATAGGCGATATCGATCTTCTCGTTCATCGGATGCGGCGCCCAGGCGAGAAAGACCACCGCTTTCTTGTCCCTGCCCGCCCGTTCCACCTGCGCCAGCATGGCCTGTTCGCCGGATTCGACGAGCTGCCAGCCCTTCAGGCCGAAATCATCGGCGTCGATGATCTTCTGAATATTCTGATTGGCAGGTGCGCCCGGCTCGATGCCGTAAATCTTGCTTTCAAATTCGTCGGCGTGTTTGGCAAGATCGGAAAAATCCTTCACGCCCTTTTCCGCCATATAGGAAGGCACCGCCAGCGTGAACTTGGCGCCTTCGAGGTTCTTCGTCATCACCTCGGCCGCCTTCGCCGCGCTCAGATCATCAACGAAGGATTTCTGGGCGGGCATCCAGTTGCCGAGAAAGACGTCGATCTCGCCGTTCTTCATGGCCTGATAACCGATCGGCACCGACAGCGTCTTCACGTCGGCCTCATAACCCAGCGCATCCAGCAGCACCGAAGCGACGCCATTGGTGGCGGTGATGTCGGTCCAGCCGGGATCGCTGAGGCGGATGGCCTTGCAGGCGGCGTCATCGGCCGCATGAAGCGGGGTGGAGAAGGCCGCCACGGACAGAAACAGGCTGGCGGCGATGCGGTGCAGATGAGAAACGGTTTTCATTGCGGCTCCCCTTTTATTAGTCCAATTTATTGAACACCACATTGTTTTCGCCTGTGAAGCGGGTATTTTTCGATGTCTTATATAAGGATTTTTTATGATAGACAGGCCGCTCGACCTTGGATGGATGCGCATTTTTACCGAGATCGCCCGGCGTGGCAGCCTGACGGCGGCGGCAGCATCATTGCGGCTGACCCAGCCTGCGGTCAGCTATCAGATCCGACGGCTGGAAGACGAATTGGGCGTCGCGCTTGTCCGGCGTAAACATCGCGGCATCGAACTGACAGCCGAGGGGCGAAAACTGTTCGACATCGTCTCGCGCAACGTCGATGCCATCGATCTTCTCGCGCAGCAGCTTCGCCGGACGGAAGAACGGCAGACGATACGGCTGCATACCGACTACGCCTTCTCGTCCCTCTGGTTGATCCCGCGCATGCATGGTTTTCGCGCGCTCAACCCCGATATCAACATCCAGATCGTCGCCACGCAGGATCCGCTCGGACAGGGCAAACATGACAGCGACGTGATGATCATTTTCGGCACGCGGCAGGATGCGGGCGACGGTGCGGTGCTGCTGCTTTCCGAGAAGGTCACGCCCGTCTGTTCGCCGGCGCTTCTGGCGGAGACACCGGCACCGGCAAGCGTGGCGGATTTTTCACGGCTGAAACTCATCCACCTTGAAAACACCTCGCAGACCCACTGGTTCGACTGGCCTTCCTATTTCAAGCATTTCGGCGTGCCGAGAAGCCCGGAAAACGATGGCGGCGACATCAGCTTCAACAATTACACCATGGTGGTTCAGGCAACGATCGGCGAACAGGGTTTCGCGCTCGGCTGGGCCGGGCTGGTCGATCCGCTGGTCGAGGCGGGCGTGCTGGTGACCGCCGGCCCGAGCCTTGATGCGCCGGGACGTGGTTACTGGCTGATGAGGCCGAAAAATAATGATAGCGCGGTCCGGAAACTTACCGGCTGGCTGATTGACGAGCGGCGATGACGCCGCCCGCCAGCGTGCTTCGCTTCCGGTTCAGATCGGATAATGCAGCGGACCGTCCTGAAGCGTGACCCAGCGCAATTCGGTGAATTCCGCAATGCCCGCCGTTCCCCCGAAACGGCCGTAACCCGAGGCCTTCACCCCGCCAAAGGGCATCTGCGCTTCGTCGTGAACAGTGGGGCCGTTAATGTGGCAAATGCCGCTTTCGATCCGTCCGGCGATGGAAAGCGCCCGCGCCTGATCCCTGCCGAAAATGGCAGCGGAGAGACCGAACTCGGTTTCGTTGGCGATGCTCACGGCCTCATCGATGCTTGCGGCCCGGATGATGGAAACGACCGGACCGAAACTCTCCTCCGAATAAAGCCGCATGGCCGGTGTGACGCCATCGACGGCAAGCGCATCGATCATCGTGCCGCTTCCGCTGCCGCCGGCCACCAGACGAGCGCCCTTGGAAACGGCATCATCCACCAGCGCCCGGATGCGGGAGGCGGCCTCGGCGCTGACCAGCGAGCCAAGCGGCGTTTTGCCCTCGCGCGGATCGCCGGCCTTCAGGCTCGCCGCTTTTTTGGCAAAGGCTTCCACGAACGTGTCCGCAACGCTGTCGAGCACGATGATACGTTCCGTCGACATGCAGATCTGGCCCTGGTTCATGTAGGCGCCGAAGGCCGCGGCAGCCACTGCCGCATCGATATCGGCATCATCAAGCACGATGAAGGGGGCCTTGCCGCCAAGCTCCAGCAATGCGGGCTTCAGGTAACGGCCCGCCGTTTCGGCAATCACGCGGCCGACGCGGGTGGAACCGGTGAAATTCACCCGTCTGACGGCAGGATGGGCAATCAGCGCATCGACGATCTTCGCCGCATCTTCCGGCGCATTGGAAACCGCATTGAGCACTCCTTTGGGCAGACCGGCGGAGGCGACCGCCTCGATGATCAGCGCATGGGTGCGCGGGCAAAGCTCCGACGTCTTCATCACCACGGTATTGCCGCAGGCAAGCGGCGTGGCGATGGAGCGAACGCCGAGAATGACCGGCGCATTCCACGGCGCCATGGACAAAACGACGCCGGCTGGCTGGCGAAGCGCCATCGCCATTGTTCCCGGACGGTTGGAGGGGATGATCTCGCCCTTGATCTGCGTGGTAAGGCTCGCCGCCTCAACCAGCATGTCGCTTGCCAGCTTCACGTTAAAACCGGCCCAGGCATCCGTCGCGCCGATCTCCTCCTTCATCGCCTGGGTAATCTCAGGCCCGGCAGCGAGAAGCGCTTGCGCCGCCGCCAGAAGCAGGCGGCGGCGCTCACCGGGTGACGTTGCCGACCAGACGGGAAAGGCGGCCGCTGCGGCATCCGCCGCACGCGTGGCATCCTCCAGCGTTGCCGCCGCCGCACTGGTCGCCACGTCTCCGGTGATCGGGTTGTTGCGCTCGAAACGTTTGCCGTTTGCGGCCGGGCAATGGTCGCCGCCGATGAAAAGATTGACAGTCTGCATGGTCTTCCTCCTGAATTCAGACAATGGCGGCGGTGGTGCCGCCGAGAAACGCCCGTTGCACGGCGGGATCGGCGGAGAGGGCTTCAGCCGTGCCCGCACCCACGATCCTTCCTGCTTCCAGCAAATAACCGCGATCGGCAAGTGCGAGGCTTTCGCGCACATTCTGCTCCACCAGCAGGATGGAGAGGCCGCTCCTTTTGATCTGCGCCAAAGCGGCAAACAGCTCCTGCGTGACGATGGGTGCAAGACCAAGGCTCGGCTCGTCCAGCAGCAGATAATCCGGTGCCGACATCAGAGCACGGCCGATGGCGACCATCTGCTGCTCTCCGCCGGACATGGTTCCGGCAATCTGCTGCCGCCGCTCCGCCAGGCGCGGAAACAATGAAAAGATATGCTCGCGTGTCGCCTTTTCCGCCGCACGAGCGTGACGGGGGTTCGCGCCGAGACGCAGATTTTCCGCAACCGTCAGCGCCGCAAAAATTCCGCGCCCCTCCGGCACCAGCGCCACGCCGCGCTCCACGATCTGGTGGGCGGGAACTTTGGCGAGGGAGGCGCCATTGACACGCACCTCTCCCGAGGCCGATGCGACGAGCCCCCCGACTGCTTTCAGCAGCGACGACTTGCCAGCGCCATTGGCGCCGAGAAGCACGACCGTCTCACCCGGCGCGACATTGAGAGAAATGCCGTCAACCGCGAGATGTTTGCCGTAACGGATTGTAAGCGCGTCTATTTCAAGCATGTGCCGCTCCCAGATAGGCGGAAATGACCTGCGGATCGTCAAGAACCTCCGAAGTCGGCCCGTCGGCGATCTTGCGGCCGGCGGCCATGACCACCGAACGCGGGCAGAGCGCGCGAACGGCAGCCATGATGTGTTCAACGAGCAGGATCGTCGTGCCCTCGGACGCCAGACGACGGATCAGCGCAATTCCTTCCTGAAGCTCGGTGGGATTGAGGCCGGCCAGCCATTCGTCCAGCAACAGAAGCTTTGGCTCACCTGCCAGCGCCCGCGCCAGCTCAAGCCGCTTCTGGTCGATATAGGTGAGATCACCGGCCGGCATGGTCTCTCGCCCGGCAAGTCCGATCCTTTCAAGGCAGGCGCGGGCAACCCTCTCCGCCTCGAGCCGGGCCAGCCGCTGCGGGCCGAACATGGCCGACACAGCGACATTTTCAAGCAGGGAAAGCGAGGGCAGCAGCCGCACGAGCTGGAAAGTGCGCGCCACGCCGGCACGCGCGATAACATCCGGCCGCCTGCCCGCTATCTCCTGCCCCTTGAGGCGGATCGAACCATCGGTCGGCTTCAACGCACCGGAAATCAGGTTCATCAGCGTGGTCTTGCCGGAACCGTTCGGCCCGAGCAGCCCGACGACCTCGCCCGCCTTGATGGTGAGGCCAAGACCATCGACCGCCTTCAGCCCGCCGAAAGTCTTGCGGATATCGGTGATTTCAAGAACCGTGCTCATGCGGTTTTCTCCTTCCCGCGCAACTTCTCCAGCGCCGCCAGCACACCATCCGGCAGGACGAAGACGATGAGAATGAAAAGGCCGCCGAGGATGATGGAAAAATGGTTGGGGAAATTGGCGCCCAGCCATTCAAACAGCAGGAAGAGCGGCACTGCTCCGAGGATCGGTCCCCACCGCCGGGTTGCCCCGCCAAGCAGAGCCATGATGACGGTCAAGAACGATACCTGCGGGTTGAACACGATCGCCGGCTCGATATAGACCCAGCGCGGCGCCTGGATGGCCCCGACAATCGTGATGATGGTGGACGAGAGCACGAACAGCGTCAGCTTGGTGCGGGCAAGATTGATGCCCGCATGCGCAGCCACGACCTCGTCATCGCCGATCGCCTTCAGCGCCAGCCCCAGCTTGCTGCGATCGATCAGGATCGCCAGAAGAAGTGTCACGACAGCCAGCGCCAGCAATTGCCACAGCACGTGTTGCGGCTCCAGCGGCAGAAAAATGTAGCGCCCGAGCGTGCCCGTCACATTCACCTCGTACCACGTGATGAGCTGGCGGATGAGTTCGGCAAGACCGAAGGAGAAGATCACGAAATAAATGCCCGCAACCCTGAGCGTCGAAAGCCCGACGACAAGCGCCAGCCCCGCGCCGACGAGAGCCGCGCACAACAGCACCAGCGGCCATGGCAAAACCTCGCTCAGCACCGCGACCGTATAGGCCCCGACACCGAAGAAGGCGACGGTGGCGAGCGAAATATAACGTGTCGGACCGGAAAACATCGCCCAGGCGGAGGCGAGCGTCGCATAACCGAGAAGGCCGATGATGACGCCCACGCCATAGGCATCGAAAAACCAAGGGGAAAGCGCCAGCAGCGCAACCGCTGCAAGGCCGAGAAGAACGGGGATCATTTGCCCCTCCTTGCGAAGATGCCTTCCGGCCGCCACAGCAGCACCACGAGGAAGAGCAGATAGGTGGCGGCAAGTGTGAGGCCGGGATCGACATAAACAAGGACGAAGGTTTCCACGAGACCGAGCAGCAGGCCGGCCACCAGCGCGCCGAGCAGATTGCCGACACCGCCCATGATGACGACGACGAGCGCCTTCATGGTAAAGACCACGCCGTAAGAGGCGGAGAAGGTCTGATACATCGAGATCATCACCCCACCCGCGACGGCAAGCGCACCGCCAAGGGCAAAGCCGATTGAGGCCACACGATTGACGTCAATGCCGACCAGCGGCGCAGACTGGGGCGCAAGCGCCACCGCGCGCAGGTTGAGACCCCAGCGGCTATGGGTGAGAGCGAGATAAAGGCCACCGCCGATTGCAACCGAGAGGCAGAAGGACAGGAGCCGGTTCAATGCCACGGTCGTGCCGAAGATATCGACGCCATCGGCAAGATAGGAATAGGAGTGATAATTGCCGCCGAAGACCACGAGCATGATGCCCTGAATGACGAAGAGCAGGCCGAAGGTCGCCAGAATGGAATCGACTTCCAGACGGCCGGAACCGCCCGAACGGCGCACCAGCGGCCGCATCATGACACGGTAGATCAGGAATGACAGGCCGTAGCCGAGCGGCACGATGATGAAGAGCGACCAGAGCGGCGAGAGGCCGTAACTGGAAAACAGCACAAAGGTGATGAAGGCAGCGGCAATCAAGACCTCGCCATAGGCGAGGTTCATGATGCGGGCGATGCCATATTGCAGCGAAAGTCCAAGCGCGATCAGCGCGTAGGTCCCTCCCAGCATCAAGCCGAAGATGAGGGTGGATAAAAACAAGGGGATCTCTCCAGTATGGGAAGTGACCGAAGCCTGCGGGCCGGGGTTTACCACCCCGGCTCGCAAGGACTTACCATTGCGGCTTCGGAACGACTGGCTTTGCCGCACCCGGCCGGTCTGCGGGGGCAATCGCCACGAAACGATCGCCCTGCCATTGCCCCGCCCACCAGAGCTGGCGAAGCTGGTTGTCCTCGAGCTTCACCGGGCCGATGACGGTTTCGAAACTTCCCGTCGAAAGCTCGCCCGCAACCGCCGCCTTGTCGAGGCCGACGCGCTGGATGGACTGGGCGAGCATTTCGAGGCTCGCATAGGTGATGGCGCTTGCCCAGCTGTCCGGCTTTACGCCGATGAAGGCCTCGTGGCGCTTGAAATAGTCCTCGATCTTTGCGCTGCTGCCATCGACACCGCCGATGCTGATCACGCCCTCATGTTTGCCATCCGACACTTTCGGGAAGATCGGGAAAGCACCGCCGACGCCGACATAGAGCACCTTCGGGTTGAACTTTGCCGTCTGCGCCTGTTTCGTCACCGCGAAACTGTCAGGCGGATAGGAAAACGCGATGAAGCTGTCGGCCCCGCTCGCCGCCGCCTCATTGACCAGCGCTGCGAAATCGGAGGTGCCGACCGGATAAGTCTTGTCATAGGCAAGCGTAAAGCCCGCTTCCTTCAGCGCCGGCCGCGCCGCCTTGATGAGATCGATGCCGAAACCGTCGGCCACGGAAATCACCGCGACCTTGTCATTGATCTGGCCGGCAGCGCGCGCGGCTTTCAGAACGTCGGCAAGCGCATTGGCATAGTCATGGCCGCCGCCCAGCATCCAGAAGCTCTTTTTCCAGCGCGCCGCAAAATCGGGCGCCTTGTCTGTCACGCCGGTCACGGCCAGCTGCGGATACCCGAAACGGTCGTAAAGCGGCGCGACGGCGAGGTTGAACCCCGTGCCCCAGGGCGGCAGGATGAAATCGACCTTGTCCTGGCTTGCCAGGCGCTCGGTAAACCGCACCGCGTCTTCGGCAGACGAGCGGTCGTCATATTCGACCACGTCCACCGGCAGCCGCTTTCCGTCCGGCAAGGTGAGGCCGCCGGCATCGTTGACTTCCTTCACCCATAATTTGTAGTTCGGAATGGTGGTGATGCCCGCGCCCGTGGCATTGGCGCCGCTTTTGGAAACGGCGTAACCGATCTTCACCGATGTACGGTCCTGTGCATGGACATGGCCGAGCGACACTGCCGACAGGGCAGCACCGGAGAGCAGGCAGAACAGCGTTCTGCGCTTCAGATTATTCATGATTTTCCTCCCAAGGCGCGTTAGTGGGGTGGCCGTTCTCCTCAAGGCTTTCCCTGCGCTGATGAAAGTTTAGCAACGACAGGCGCATATAAAATGCACTAGTGTAGTGCATTATTGTACTTTTGGGGGATGAATGCCGCTTCACAGCCAGATAGCTGCAAACAGGATTGAGACGACGGCGCGCATGCTCACCTCGTCGCTACGCGTGTCTGAGTTCAAACTGGAACGCGGCGGAGCCCATCTTGTCCTCCTCTCTGCCGGGGAAGCGGAGATCGTTCAGGGAGAAAGGACACTTGTCATTACCGCACCGGGGCTTGCCTGGTTGCCCTCCGCCGGTCCAGTCGGCCGCCTGAGGCTCCATGCCGGCAGTCGCGGATCGCTGCTGAAAACGACCGAAATCGGCCTTGCGCACGCCATGCCGACCGGAACGAGCGCCATGACGGTGCGAAGCACATTGCAGCGCGTCCTGACACAAACGCTGACGGAAAAGGATCGGAAGGAACTGGCGGGTTATCTCGACACCATCGCGGATGAAAATTTCCGGTCGACAACCGGCTCGGATACGATCATCGCCAGCCTGTTATCCGTCACCCTTATCCGCATCTGCCAGCGCGCCATGGCCGACGTTGCAGGTGCGGCTTCCACGGCGGGCAGCCTTACCGAGCGGTTTGTGCTGCTGGTCAGCCAGCACAAGCGCGACCAATGGGACGTGGAAGACTATGCGGGGCAACTCGGCGTCAACCGTGAACGCCTCGGATTTGCGGTGCGCAAGGCGACAGGGCTTTCACCACAGGCCTATATTCACCGCGAACTGCTTTCCGAAGCCCGCGACCTTCTTCTCAACTCTTCACTGCAAGTTGCTGAAATCGCGTTTCGATTGGGATTTCAGGACCCGGGATATTTCAACCGCTTCTTCACCCGCAACGAGGGCACCTCACCCGGACGTTTCCGGCGAATGGGGATGCGCATGCAGACCATACCGCCGCCGTCCTATGCGGCATGGCCGTGAGTTCTGTTCCATGATTGGAATGCAAGCATTGTCATGTTGCCATGCGATCCCGCAACAAAGTAAGCCCTGGAACCTCCGCACCGGCCATCCGTTGATCTCCAGATGAATGAAATCACGAAGGAGATGACAATGAACGACAAAAAGGAACCGGGCGATTTCGCCGACAAGAAGCGCCAAGAACAGGGCCGCGGCGTCATCGTCGCGGGGCCGGCTGCCCATGAAAATGAAAAGGGCGGCAAAGCGCCGTCGGGGAAAGCCGAAAAATCATCCCCGGACAAACCGATAAAGTCCTCGGACCGTAGATAAGTTGGTGAGGTTGCGCGGCTTTACATTCAAGCCAAAAACTTCTGAATCCTTCTCCTCCGTCATCCTCGGGTTTGTTCCGGGGGTCCACAAATGTCTCAAGCGATTTGACGGGGATGGATCCTCTGGTCAAGCCCGAGGATGACGTCGAGTTCGGGCAACAATCTATCTACTTGCACCTCCCTGATTGCTCAGGAAGGTGCTTTTTATCGGGTTCGTTTCACTTCCGATCAGAGAAGGTCGAAACGGTCAGCGTTCATCACCTTCGTCCAGGCGGCGATGAAATCGCGAACGAACTTTTCCTTGTTGTCGTCCTGCGCGTAAACTTCCGCATAGGCACGCAGGATCGAGTTGGAGCCGATCACTAGGTCTACGCGCGTCGCCGTATAGCGCGTTGCTCCGGACTTGCGATCGCGGATCTCGTAGAGATTGCCGCCGGTCGGAACCCAGGAATAGGCCATATCCGTCAGCGTTGCGAAGAAGTCGGTGGTGAGCGAACCGGGGGTCTGCGTGAACACACCATGGGCCGCGCCGCCGTAGTTGGCGCCGATGACGCGCAGGCCGCCGATGAGAACCGTCAGTTCCGGCGCGGTGAGGCCTAGAAGCTGTGCGCGGTCCAGAAGCAGTTCTTCAGGGCTGACGACATAGTCCTTCTTTACCCAGTTGCGGAAACCATCCGCCAGCGGCTCGAGCGGTGCAAAGCTGTCCGCGTCGGTCTGCTCGGCGGAGGCATCGCCACGGCCGGGTGCGAAAGGCACGGCGATGTCGAAGCCGGCAGCTTTCGCCGCCTGTTCCACACCGTAATTGCCGGCGAGAACAATCACATCCGCAATGCTCGCGCCGGTTTCACGGGCAATCGGTTCCAGAACCGAGAGCACGTGGGAAAGACGGGCGGGCTCGTTGCCTTCCCAGTCCTTCTGCGGTGCGAGGCGGATACGGGCACCATTGGCGCCGCCGCGATTGTCCGAACCACGGAAGGTGCGGGCGCTATCCCATGCGGTCGAGACCAGATCGGCAACAGGCAGACCGGAAGCAGCGATCTTCGCCTTTACCGCGGCAACATCGTAGCTCGCAGAACCGGCCGGGATGGGATCCTGCCAGATCAGGTCCTCAGTCGGAACGTCGGGACCGATGTAACGGGCCTTCGGACCCATGTCGCGATGGGTCAGCTTGAACCAGGCGCGGGCGAAGACGTCGGAGAAATGATCCTGATCGTCCTTGAACTTCAGCGAAATCTCGCGGTAGATCGGATCGACCTTCAGGGCCATGTCGGCATCGGTCATCATCGGTATGGTGCGGATCGAGGAATCCTCGACGTCAACCGGCTTGTCCTCTTCGGCGATCGTGATCGGCGCCCATTGCGATGCACCGGCGGGGCTGTGCGTCAATGTCCACTCATGCTTGAAGAGCATGTCGAAGAAGCCGTTGTCCCACTTGGTCGGTTCGCTCGTCCACGCGCCTTCGATACCCGACACGACCGTGTCGCGGCCAATACCGCGGCCCTGGGTGTTGATCCAGCCAAGACCCTGATATTCCGGGCCTGCAGCTTCCGGATCGGGGCTGAGATTGGCGGCGCTGCCATTGCCGTGGGATTTGCCGATGGTGTGGCCACCGGCGGTGAGAGCCACGGTTTCCTCGTCATCCATGCCCATGCGGGCAAAGGTCTCGCGCATCTGCGCCGCCGTCGCCAGCGGATCGGACTTGCCGTTGACGCCTTCCGGGTTGACATAGATGAGGCCCATCTGCACGGCGGCAAGCGGGTTTTCCAGCGTCGCGGGCTTGGTCACGTCGCCGTAACGGCCGTCGCTCGGCGCCAGCCATTCCTTTTCGTCACCCCAATAGGTGTCCTTTTCCGGTGCCCAGATATCCTCGCGACCGAAAGCGAAACCAAAGGTCTTGAGACCGGCAACATCGTAAGCGATCGTTCCGGCCAGCGCGATGAGGTCAGCCCAGGAAATCTTGTTGCCGTATTTCTTCTTGATCGGCCACAGCAGGCGGCGGCCCTTGTCGGTGTTGACATTGTCAGGCCAGGAATTCAACGGCGCAAAGCGCTGGTTGCCGGTGTTGGCGCCGCCACGACCGTCCGTTACGCGGTAGGAGCCGGCCGCATGCCAGGTAACGCGGGCCATCATGCCCACATAGCTGCCCCAGTCGGCCGGCCACCACTCCTGGCTGTCGGTCATCAGGGCGCGCAGATCGGCCTTCAGGGCCTCGACGTCGAGCGTCTTCAGCGCTTCACGGTAGTTGAAGGAGGTGCCGAGCGGATTGGTCTTGGTGTCGTGCTGATGCAGGATGTCGAGGTTCAGCGCATTCGGCCACCATTCGGTCACCGATTTACCGGAGGCCGTGTTGCCTCCATGCATGACGGGACACTTGCCAGCCGGTTTTGAAGTTGCGTCCATTTCGCCCTCCGATGGGTTTAGCAATTAAACAAAATAATCATTGCGACATGTGCAGCATGTTGGCGCCAGAACCCGCAGCAGGCCATCCGATGAACACCGCATAGCGGGTTTGGCGATCCTTCATCGCTACATCCTGTTTCTGTCATGAAGATGACTAACAGCCGGGTTCCATAATTTCCAATTGTATATTCTAAAGGCTGCGATATGCTGAGCTTATGATTGCTCTTTCCATGAAACACCTCCGCTATTTCGACGCTCTGGCCAAGATCGGCCATTTCGGTCGGGCGGCGGAAGCCTGCGCCATTTCCCAGCCAGCCCTTTCGCTGCAGATCCGGGAACTTGAGGAATTGATCGGCGCGCCGCTCGTCGAACGCGGCAGCCGGCAGATCAGGCTCACCGCTCTTGGCGAAGAATTTGCCGAGCGCACCCGTTCAATCCTGCGCTCGGTGGATGAGTTGCAGGATCTGGCACGGGCGCGACATGGTCCTCTCAGCGGCCGCCTGCGCATCGGCGTCATTCCAACCGTAGCACCCTATCTTTTACCACAGGTCATCAAGACACTCACCCGGCATTATCCCGGACTGGAGGCGCGCCCGCGTGAGGCGGTGACGCAGAAACTCATCGAGGACCTTCTGGAAGCCCGGCTGGATATGGCAATCGTCGCCCTTCCGGTGTCCGAAGCGTCGCTGGAAGAGGTCCCGCTGTTTTCAGAGGAATTCATTCTGGTGCGGCCGATGGAGGATGCGGGCATGCCGGTGCCCAGTGCCGACAAACTTGGCGAAATGCGCCTGCTGCTACTGGAGGAAGGCCATTGTTTCCGCAATCAGGCGCTGTCTTTCTGCAGCACCACCAATGCGCCGCCGCGGGTGCTGATGGAGGGCAGCTCCCTTTCGACGCTGGTGCAGATGGTCGGCGCCGGCATCGGCGTCACGCTCATCCCGCAGATGGCCGTCGATATGGAAACCCGGCAATCCACCGTTTCGGTGTTCCGGCTGGCGGAACCGCGGCCCTCGCGAACCATCGGCATGGTGTGGCGCAAGAGCAATCCGCTTTCGGCGCAATTTACCCACATCGCCGAAATCGTGCGGGAATGCGGCTTGCAGAAACTGGGCCTCTCAGTCGCGCCCGAAACCTAGAGTGTCGCTGGACCTGCTCTCGCAAAATCTCTCAGCGAGGCTGAAGAATGCGAGCTTCATGTGGCTGCGCTTGTCCGCACCGCCAAGCGCGGAGACAGGCACCTTGAAACCGAAAATGTCATCCGGTTCGGCGCAGCGTTCCCGCCAGAAGGCGTCGATATCCGCCAGCAACATTTTTTGCCGCTTCGCGCGACGGCGCATGATCGGATGCCTGGCGTGGTCGATTGCAAAATACGCGCCTGCATTCCCCGGCAAAAACCCTTGCAGGACCATCAGCACCGCCTCCTTCGGGCGAAGGCCCGACAGGTCGCGGGTGACAGCCACCATCTCATGTTTTGCGGCGCGCGGTCCCTGCATCCCCCGACCACAACCGTCCAGTCTTCCCCTGGCGCTGTGCTGCGAAAATGAACTTGACCGTCCAGAGGATGGTGTCGTCGCGCGCGCGGATCAGTCTCACCGCGAAAGCGCCCTCGTGCCGGCCGCCGCAGAGATCCGCCAGGGCCAGAGTGCAGCGATACACGTCGCCACGGCCGCTTACGGTGCCAATCTCCATCGTCTTCCCAGCCCAAAGCGCGGCCATGGTGTCCGCTGCGAAACACTCGCTGGCGAGCACGAAATTATCCATCAGGAAATCAAGTCGCTTTCGGTAGGAGATTCTGCCCATGAGGAATTTCGACAGGGGTTTTTGAAGAAGCGCGTCATGCGGTAAAGGCAGGTTTCGCTCGACTGAAAACCGCTCGAGATACCGCCACCATCGAAAGGTCGTGAAGGGATGCGCAGCAAAGCGCATCCAGAAAAGCAGGCCTCGTTTCCAATGGGCGCGCAGGATGAAGGTGGCGATATTCCATCCCATTGAAAACCGGTGCGGCTCCGGGCAATCGACGGATGCCATCTCTGAAGCGAGGGAAATCAATTCTGATCCGGAAAGGGATTTCTCCGCCTCCAAGGCGGAAATATCTATATGCTGCATTTAATAATTCCGAATTATATTAGTAATTTATATAAGTTTCATGAGAATTTGGATCATGACTCCGCCGAGCGTGGTCGCACGACACCGATTTATGGCGCGAGTTCCAGCCCGGCAGAGACCGGTCGTCCTATTGAGGTCGCGGCTTTGCGTCTTTTTCGGTCCATTCGGGCGGCGCACCGAACTGGTCGGCCACCATGCCCTGCAAACCGCGCGAGCGGCCGTAAGCATCGCATTCGGCATATTTGGGCTTTCCGCCCAGCGCCGATTTGATGCGGTGGCCGGACGGGAGTGACATGTCCAGGCCCTCGGATTCTTTGCCGGTAACCAGAATGCGCGCGAAGTGGTTGGCAAAATCGGCCGCAAGCCCGTAGGCATCACCGATTTGCGAAACGCGGGCGCTGTCGGTGAAGGAGTTCGCACCCTTCGACCAGACGGCCGCCGCACGCTGAACGCCGGCATTGTCCACCGCCTCCGCTTCGACGGCGAGGCCGCCGAGACCGACGGGCAGGCGCGGCACGCCAACCGGCAGCACGAAATTGCTGCCGAGCGAAACGGCTGTCGATACGCCGGCCATGGTCTTGTCGGTCGGCACCAGATCGGTAATGACGGTTCGCACCGTCATATCCGCCGGCTGACCAAGGGCGGCGATCCGGTATTTATCGCTCAAAGCCACGCAGACGGCGCGATCCAGCGCATTTGAAACAAGCGTCCGGTCCTTTTCCGATGTCACGCGCGCGGCGGCGGCGAAGGAAAAGGTGGTCGGCACGATGGCGACCGTTTTGACGGCCGCCAGCCCCTTGGCATCCACGAATATCCGTGACTTGGTGAACTTGCCCTTGGCCGGGCTGAGCTGCGCGTAGGAGGTGAGTGTCCCCCTTCCTTGAGCGGCACGGATGTGCAGCCGGACATGATGATGGCGAATGGCAAGGTGGCAAAAGCGATATTGCGGCTGCGCGCCGTCTTGTCGCCTGAAGGCCGGGGAAGAGATTCCGCTGGTGGCTCACTGCATTACTCCGCTTGGCATGATTGCCCCTGTGCCCACACCCTACGACAGCTAAAATTGCGGCAGCATTACATGTGCGCCCCGCGAAAACCGGTGCGCAAAATTACGGTGAGAAACGGAGCCGGAAGGTGCTTCCGAAAGCCGTGCTTTCCAGAATGATCTCACCGTTGTGGTTCGCGATGATCTGCTTGACGAGGCTGAGACCGAGCCCCGCTCCTGTGCTACGCGGCGTAACGCGATAGAATGGCTCGAATATCCGCTCCTGCTGATCTTCGGCTATTCCCTGCCCCTCGTCGGAAATGGCGATCTCGCCGCTTGCGAGAACCGCCACGTGGATCATCCCTCTGTTTCCACCATGATCGATGGCGTTGCGCACGATGTTGCTGATGGCGCGCGGCAGCGCGAAGGGGTTGCCCTGCATCTCATGATGCGAGACCTGTGTTTCGAAGGAGATATCGTAACCCGCCGAAATCGCGAGAGGCGCAAGATCCGCAACCACGGTGCGGGCGATCTCGACCAGGTCCACCGTCTCGCGCCGGTCGTTCACCTGATCGTTGCGCTCGAAGGCCAGAAGCTGTTCGGCGGTTTCGCCAAGCCGGGCGACATCCTCCATCAGGCGTTGCTGCTCCGGTCCCGGCAGACCCTCTATCCGGGTCTGCATGATGGCAATCGGCGTTCTGAGCTCATGCGCGGCGTCGATGAGGAAACGCTGTCGCGCCCGGAACTGCTCTTCAAGCCGCTCGAGGATGCTGTTAAAGGAGAGGATCAAGGGCACGACTTCCCGCGGCACGTCCTCGACGGGAAGTTTCGAGCCCGGCTGCCGCGGGTCGATCTCCGGCGCTTTTTTGACGACGGAACTGAGGCCGGCGAGCGCCCGGCGCACGATGCGCGGCACGGAGAAGAAAACCGCAGGCAGGATGACCGCCAGCAGCGGAATGTAAATCGGCGCAGTCCCTACAAGAAGTGTCAGAAACGACGCTCTTACATGCGAGCTTCCACCGAACATCACTCTGATGGGTCCCAACGCGGTGTCGATGGTTTCCGCCAGAGCAACCTCGGAAATGCCGGTACCGCCGCGAATATCGGCGTCTGTCATCATATGAACGTAGCGTGACAGTTCGGCATAGACCGCCGGCACGTTGCCATAGGTCACAGCCCGTCCGTCAAGCGTGGAGGCCACGAACCAGAGCTTTTGATTTTCCGCCTGCAAGGCGCGCAGCGCCGGCCCCTCGGTAATGATGAGCCCCTTCTGTGGATCGAGTGAAAGCGACTCGTCAAGCGTTGCCGGCAGGTTGTCCAAGAGCCCTATGCCGGGTGAGACGACCGTCACACCGTAAATGCAAAGACCGATGATGACCACGGCGATCATGGCGGCAACGACAATGCTGAGCTGCCAGCTCAATTGCCACCATAGTGACGGATTGGACTTGCCCTGCGCTCTCATGCCTCTTCCTTCAGGAGATAACCGACGCCGCGAATATTGTGAACGCTCACGCCGGCCGAGGCGTCGAGCAGGCGTTTTCGCAGCCGCGATATATGCGCGTCGAGCGCATTGGACTGGATTTCCTCCTCGTAATTGTAGACCGCGGCCTCCAGCGTCGAACGCAGCACGGATTTGCCTTTTCGTTTCGCCAGCGCGACCAGTATCATGAGCTCGCGCCTTGGCAGGTCAAACGGCATCGAATTGATCGTGACGCTGAGGTGAAGCGGATCGATCACGATCCGGCCGGCCGCGACCTGCGTTGGGGCCACACTTGCCGGCCTTCTCAGGACCGCACGTACCCGCGCCAGAAGCTCACCGATGAGAAACGGCTTGCCCAGATAGTCATCGGCGCCGCCGTCCAGTCCGGCAATCCGCTCTTCCGGCTCGTTCATCGCCGTCAACAGGATGATCGGCGTATCTATGCCGGCACGGCGCAGCTGCGGGATGAAGGTGAGCCCCTCCCCGTCAGGCAGACGACGGTCGAGCAGGATGGCGTCATAGACATGCTGGCGCGTCAGCTCCATCGCGTCGCCAAGCCACATCGTATGGTCGATGACGATGCCCTGCCTGCCGAGCGTTGCCGTCAGCGCATCCGCCATTTCCTGTTCGTCTTCGATTAGCAGAAGTCTCATGCATCACCGTCCCTTCGCCATCCCTTGTCTGCCAGAAAGGTTGCGGCAGTATTGCGGCAGAGACCGCGCAGCAGGGTAATGCTGCTGCAATTGTGGGGGCTATTCGTCATCCATCAGCCTGAGAGACAGGCGACATGACCGCCAGACGGGCGGTCGCAGGATGTGTTTTGCCTGGAGGATTACGATATGTGGATGAAGAGAACGATCAAGGCGGGGATAGCGCTTGCAGGCTGCGCTCTCGTTGTCACCGCTCTCGATCCGGCGCGCGGCAGCGTCGATGCGAATGAGCGCGTCAAGGGTATCGTCGCAGCCGCATCGATGAGCCCGGCCGGTATCCCGTTCGAACTGACGGCAGCGGAAATAGCCAAGATCGGCACCCGCGTAATGGTGGAGCGGCTCAGCATCAGCGGCGAGCTTCAGCCGGTCAACCGTGTGGTGATGCGCGCCCGCGAGCCCGGAAAAATTCTAGGGGTGAGCGTCCGGGAAGGACAGGCGGTGCATGCGGGCGACGTGCTCGTGCGTTTCGAAACTGACGAACTGCAATCGACGCTGCTCTTGCGCCAAAGCGATCGGGATGCAGCCGAGGCCGAGCTGACGCTGGCGATGCAGGCGCTCGCCCGAACCGAACAGCTCGCCTCGAAAAACATCGCGTCGGCAGAGCAGCTCGACAAGGCGAAAAGCGATGTCGTGGTCAAGACGGCAAGGGTCCAGAGCCTTTCGGCGCAGGTGGATATCGCCCGCCTTGCCCTGCGCAACGCCGAAATCCGCGCGCCTTTCGATGGCACCGTCACCCGCAGGCTGGCCGAACCGGGGTCTCGCGTTGGAAGTGATGGCGAACTGCTCACGCTGGTCGATACCAGCGCGCTGGAGGCGAAGGTCCTCGTTGCTACACGGGATATTCCGCGCGTCGCCCTTGGCCAGACGGCGGAGCTGGAGATTGACGGGCTCGGTGGCCAGACCGTCAAAAGCACCGTCGAGCGTATCAGCCCGGTTGCCGAGGATGGTACGCGCTTCGTCGCCGTCTATCTGCGGCTTGCCAATCGCGACGGGCAATTATGGGGTGGCATGTTCGCAAGCGGATCGATCCTCGTGCGCGAAAAAAACGATGCCCTCGTCGTTCCCGCAATCGCGTTGCGCAAGGATGAGACCGGCTATCATGTGCTCAAGGTCCAGAACGGCCATCTTCGTCGCCAGACGGTGGCGGTGGGACCGCGCTGGAACGGCGGCAGCCTGATCGAGATCGGCGCGGGGCTTACCGATGGTGAAACCATCCTGACAGCGCCGCTTCCCGAATTGCAGCCCGATATGGCCGTCACCGTCGAGAAGGCAGGCTGACATGTTCTTGACCCGCATATCCGTCGCCCATCCCGTTTTCGCAACCATGATGATGGTGGCGCTTCTGGTCATCGGCGCCTTTTCGCTGCAGCGGCTGGGGCTCGATCAATATCCCAATGTCGACGTTCCGGTCGTGGTGGTAGTCACCGCCTATCCCGGTGCCACGCCGGAAACGGTGGAGACGGAAGTGACGCGACCGGTCGAGGATGCGCTGAATGCCATAGGCGGCCTCGACGAGATCAACTCCACCTCTTACGAAGGGCGCTCCGTCGTCGTCGCGAAATTCAAGCTCGAGGTTAAAAGTGCCGCGGCCGCACAGGACGTGCGCGACAAGGTCGCCGCCATCGAGGCGAATTTCCCCGAGGATGTCAAAAAACCGGTCATCTCGCGGTTCGATCCCGCCGCCGAGCCGATCCTGTCTTTGGCGATCAGTTCGACATCGCTTGATGTACCCGCGCTCAGCACCCTTGCCGACCAGAAGGTATTACGGCAACTGACGACCGTTGCCGGCGTCGGGCAGGCAACGCTGGTCGGCGCCCGCAAGCGGCAGATCGATGTCACGATCGACGACACGCGCATGCGCGCGCTCAAGGTGGGCATCAATGACGTGGTGAGCGCGCTGCGCACCGGCAACGGCAACAGCCCGGCCGGAAGCGTCATCGACACTGTTTCAGAACGCACGGTGCAGGTGCGGGGCCGCATCGAGGACCCGCAGGCGCTGCTGGACATGGTGGTCGCAAGGCGTGGCGGCGCGGCCATCTACCTTCGCGATGTCGCCTCGATTTCCGAAGGCGCCGCCGATCCTGAAAACCGCGCCCTCTATAATGGCCAGACGGCGCTGGCGATCGACATCGTCAAGGTTCAGGACGCCAATACGGCTCAGGTCGTGACGGATGTGAGGCAGCGCCTCGAAATGCTCAATGCCGAGCTCGCCCCGAAAAACGTGCAATTGCGCATCGTTACCGACTCTTCCGTTCCCATCAGGGAGTCGGTCACCCAGGTGCAGATGACCCTGATCGAAGGAGCCGCGCTCGCCGTCGCCATCGTCTTCCTGTTTCTCAATTCCTGGCGCAGCACGGTCATCACCGGACTGACGTTGCCGATCGCCATCATCGGCACGCTCGCGGTCATCGATCTTCTCGGCTTCACGCTCAATACGCTGAGCCTCCTGGCGCTCACGCTTTCCATCGGCATTCTGGTGGACGACGCTATCGTCGTGCGTGAAAACATCACCCGCCACCTGCACATGGGGAAATCCCATATCCGCGCGGCACTCGACGGCACGAATGAAATCGGGCTTGCGGTGATCGCGACAACGGCAACCATCGTGGCGGTCTTCCTACCGGTCGCCTTCATGGACGGCATTATCGGCCGTTTCTTCTACGAGTTCGGCGTCACCGTATCGGCCGCCGTGCTGATCTCGCTCTTCGTCGCCTTCACGCTCGATCCGATGCTGTCCAGCCTCTGGTACGATCCGGATTCGCAACCCGACGCCCGGCGTGGCCCAATCGGCCGGCTGATCGCCCGTTTCGACCGCGGTTTCGAGTGGCTGGCCGAGCGCTACCGGCTTGCGATCGGCTGGACATTACGCCACCGGCTCGTCACCCTGTTATCAACGATCGGCATCTTTGTCGGCAGCCTGTTCATGGTGCCGCTGGTCGGCGCGGAATTTGTGCCAGATACGGATGAAGGCCGCTTCCAGGTCAGCATTACGGCACCGGTCGGCTCCTCGCTGGACTACACGACGGCGAAGGTACGACAGGTCGAGAAGGCGCTCAGGGAATTCCCGGAGGTCGAAATGCTTTATTCCACCGTCAATACCGGTGGTGCCGCCGGCAAACATCGCGCCGCCGTTCAGGTCGGGCTGGTGCCGCTTTCGGCGCGCACGCGAACCCCGGTGACGCTCGCCGATCCCGTCCGAAAGCGCCTGTCGGCCATACCCGGCATCGACGTCGCAATCCAGCAGAACGGCCTAGGCGGTGGCGAAAGTCCGGTGCAGCTCAGCATCCTCGGCGACGACCGGGCGATCCTCGAAAAAATCGCCGCCGGTCTCGTGCAGGACATGAAAAAAATCCCCGGTCTTGTGGATGTCACGTCCAGCGCCAAGAACGTGACCTCGATCCTGTCCATCCGCCTCAAACGCGATGCGGCCAGCGATCTCGGCATTGCCAGATCCGATCTTGCCGCCGCACTCTCTCCTCTCGTCGGGGGCGAGGACGTCTCGAAATGGACGGATACGGACGGCACGAGCTACGACATCGTCGTGCGCCTGCCCGGTGAGCGGCGTTCCGATACGACGGCGCTGGGTGAACTGATGATCGCGACCAGCCGCACGGCAGCGAACGGCGCGCCCCTCATGGTGCGTCTCGATCAGGTCGCCGATATCGCCACCGTGCCGGCGCCCGCCGAAATCCGCCGCATCGAGAACCGCCGCGAAGTGCTTGTTTCGGCCAATGTCAGCGGCCGCACGCTTGGGGACGTGACAAATGCGTTGCAGAGCCTGACCGCCTCCCGCGATCTGCCTGACGGTTACCGCATCCGCTTCGGAGGCGAAGCCGAAACCATGCAGGAAACGGTTGGGCACATGGTCAAGGCGCTCGTCATGGCGGTCATCTTCATCTACATCGTGCTCGCCTCGCAATTCGGCAGCTTCCTGCAACCACTCGCCATCATGGCGTCGCTACCGCTGTCGCTCATCGGCGTCATCCTCGGATTGATGGTGGCCGGCAGCACGATCAACATGTTCTCACTGATCGGTTTCATCATGTTGATGGGCCTAGTTACCAAGAACGGCATATTGCTGGTCGATTTTGCCAATCGCGAAAGAAAACGGGGGCTGTCGTTGAACGAGGCGCTGGCAAGCGCCGGCGTCATCCGCTTCCGTCCGATCGTCATGACGACGCTTGCAATGATCGCCGGCATGATCCCGCTTGGGCTCGCCATTGGCGGTGGCGGCGCACAGCGCGCACCGATGGCGCATGCGGTGGTCGGCGGCCTCATCAGCTCCACCCTGCTCACCCTGATCGTCGTGCCGGTGATCCTGTCCTATATCGACAGCATCACCCGGCGTTTCGCCCGCCTGCTGCCGAAAGCGCCGGATGAGACGGGCGAAACCGGATTGGCAGACCATCCGGCATCACCGTCGCAGACTTGACCACGGGATTTGCGGTCAGGGCCTGTCCTCTGCCTGGCGCTTCTTTTTGCCCTTCGGGCGAAAATCGACCAGGAGCGACTTCAGCTCGATTTCCCGGACGCGTCTTGCCGCCTCGTCCGGGCGAACCCATTCGACGAGGCGTTCGCCGCGCTCCTTGAAACTCGCTTCCTCCCCGGTCACCTCGATCTGGAAGACATCGACGACGCAGGGAACGACATCACCATTGTCGAGCATCTTGAGATAGGTGTAGCGGCCGACCGCCTCTTTTTTGACCCGGCCGCGCACGCCCGCCTCCTCCCATGCCTCGATTGCGGCGGCCTGGTGCGGCTTCTTGCGTTTCATCGGCCAGCCGCGCGGAATGATCCAGCGCGCCGTGACGCGGGAGGTGACAACGAGGATTTCGATCTCTTCGCCGCTGCCGGCATAACGGAAGCACAGGGCGGCATATTGCTGCCGGAAAGCGCCGGTGAAGAGCTTTTCGGGAACCGCAGCGAGCTGCTGGAGCAATGTCAGGGGACGCGCCGGACGGGCTTTCCGGCTTTTCTTCGTGGATTTCATATCCGTTGATAGTGCTGATTTTCCGGGTTGCATCAATGCCCTGCGTGCATTTATGACAGTTTTATGACAATCACCCCCCACAACTAATAAAGCGCCATTGAGGGCCAATTCGCATGATGAGCATTTTTCGCAAGCTGATGCCGCGCGAGGACCGTTTCTTCGACCTGTTTAGCAAACATTCGGAAACCGTCGTCAAAGCGGCAGCAGCTCTGGACCACCTTTTGAGCGGCGTCGACGTCGAGAAAAACTGCGACCTCATCGTCGCCCTCGAAGACCAGGCGGATGATATTACCCGCGATGTGCTGCTTGCGGTGCGCCGCAGCTTCATAACGCCCTTTGATCGTGGCGATATCAAGGACCTGATCCAGTCGATGGATGACGCCATCGACATGATGCACAAGACCGTCAAGACCATCCGCCTTTTCGAACAAACGCAGTTCGACCCGCTGATGCGCGAGATGGGCCATGAAATCGTGCGCGCGGCAAACCTGATTGCCGAAGCCCTTCCGCTTCTGGAAAAGGTCGGCACCAATGCCCAGCGCCTGTCGGCGATTGCCGAAGAGGTGACCCGTGTCGAAGGCCGCTCCGACGAACTTCACGATCAGGGTCTCAAAGACCTCTTCCGGCGCCATGGCGCGGCCGGCGATGCCATGGCCTATATGATCGGCAGCGAGATCTACGGCGAACTCGAAAAGGTCGTTGACCGCTTCGAGGATGTGGCCAACGAGATCAGCGGCATCGTTATCGAGAACGTCTGATGGAAGTCGCGCTTGCACTGCCGCTGCTTGTCGGCCTCATCGCCATCGCGCTGTTCTTCGATTTTCTGAACGGTCTCCACGACGCCGCAAATTCCATCGCCACCATCGTCTCCACCCGCGTGCTGCGCCCGCAATATGCGGTGGCATGGGCGGCCTTCTTCAATTTCATCGCCTTCCTGTTCTTCGGCCTGCATGTGGCCGAAACGCTCGGCACCGGCATCATCGATCCCGGCATCGTTTCGCCGCAGGTCATCTTCGCGGCGCTGATGGGCGCCATCGTCTGGAACATCGTCACCTGGATTTTCGGAATTCCCTCCAGCTCG
Organism: Rhizobium oryzihabitans; assembly: GCF_010669145.1. Classification (NCBI taxonomy): domain Bacteria; kingdom Pseudomonadati; phylum Pseudomonadota; class Alphaproteobacteria; order Hyphomicrobiales; family Rhizobiaceae; genus Rhizobium; species Rhizobium oryzihabitans. The sequence goes on along the minus strand of NZ_CP048635.1, from coordinate 1,831,193 downwards.
TCGCATGCGCTGATCGGCGGTCTCGTCGGCGCGGGATTTGCCAAGGTCGGTTTCAATTCCATCGTCTGGTCGGGTCTGCTGAAAACCGTGGGCGCGATCTTCATGTCGCCCGCCATCGGCTTCTTCCTGGCCCTCTTGCTGGTTCTCGCCGTGTCCTGGCTGTTCGTACGCCAGACGCCCTTTGCGGTGGATCGCACGTTCCGCGTCATGCAGTTCATCTCCGCCTCGCTCTACTCTCTCGGCCACGGCGGCAACGATGCGCAGAAGACCATGGGCATCATCGCCGTGCTGCTGTTCAGCCAGGGGCATCTGGGCGACAGCTTCTATGTGCCGTTCTGGGTGGTCATCTCCTGCCAGTCGGCCATGGCGCTCGGCACGCTGTTCGGCGGCTGGCGCATCGTGCACACCATGGGGTCGAAAATCACCCGGCTGAACCCGATGCAGGGATTCTGCGCCGAAACCGGTGGTGCGCTGACTTTGTTCGGTGCGACGTGGCTCGGCATTCCGGTGTCGACCACCCATACGATCACGGGTGCCATCATCGGCGTCGGCGCCGCCCGCCGCGTCTCGGCGGTGCGTTGGGGCCTTGCCGGCAACATCGTCATTGCCTGGGTCGTGACCATGCCGGCCGCCGCCCTCATATCCGCAGCCGTCTATGGGCTGACATCGCTGTTCGGCTGACACCTGAGCCGCTTGCGATTTGCCAAGGCTCCCGGAACAAAAGCCACCCTGTGGCTGTTTGATCCGGGAGACGAGGGCGACAAAGCGGATCGCGGATCATGGCACGGCAGGTTTTCTGGAAGGGTTATCTGAAGCTGTCGCTGGTGACGGCCTCCGTTTCGCTGACGCCCGCCACCACCGACAGCAACAAATACCGCTTCCATATTCTCAATCGCAAGACCGGCAATCGCGTCGAAAGCCGCTATGTCGACAGCGTCACCCACAAGCCGGTAGCTGCAAAAAACCAGGTGAAGGGTTTCCCCCGCGCCGAGGACGACTATGTGCTGCTGGAGGATGACGAGATCGACGCGGTTGCGCTCGAAAGCACCCGCACCATCGACATTAAGACCTTCGTTCCCACGGGTTCCATCGACTGGATCTGGTACGACCGTCCCCACTTCCTGCGCCCGGAGGACAAGATCGGCGCGGAAGCCTTCAGCGTGATCCGGGAAGCCATGTCGGCGAATGGTGTTGTCGGCATCGCCCGGCTCGTTCTCTATCGCCATGAAAGGGCGGTGCTGCTGGAGCCCTCCGGCAAGGGCATCATCCTCTGGACGCTGCATTATGGCGAGGAAGTGCGCGAAAGCATCGACGCGCTGGACCCGAAGATGAAGATCGAAAAGCCGCTGCTGGACGCGATGGAAAAACGCATCGACAAGCAGATGACCGGGTGGAAACCGACACTGGTGCAGGATCCGATCCAGAAAAAGATCAGCGCCCTGCTGAAAACCAAGAGCAAGGCTGCTCCCTCCCCGGAAAAGAAGACCGGCGCGAAAGCGCGTACCGGCGGCAACGTCATCAACATCATGGATGCGTTGAAGAAAAGCCTCGCCGCGGACAAAAGACACTGAGGCTTCAGCGCGCCTTTTTTGGGAGCGGCCGGGCGGCGGCGAAAAAGCCGTCCCACGGGTCCTTCTTCAGAGCGGAAAGTCTTGCCCCGATATTGTTGACGGTGAAGTAAGCCGGACCGATCTCGCCGGAGAGTTCCGCCCATTCGATCGGCGCTGAAATGGCGGCTCCCGGCCGGGCGCGCGTCGAATAGGGCGCGACAGCCGTATTGCCCCTGCCATTGCGCAGATAATCGAGGAAGATGCGGCCCTGGCGTTTCGCCTTGGTTGCCACCGAGAGGTATTTTTCGGGCTCTGCCATGGCCATGTCATCCGCCATGGCCTTCGCAAAGGCCTTCAGGGCTGGCCATCCCGCTTCCGGTTTCAACGGTGCGACGACATGCAGTCCCTTGCCGCCGGAGGTTTTCACGAAGGCGGCAAGGCCGGCCTCTTCGAAACGCCGTTTCAGTTCCAGTGCGGAATCGATCACCTCCTGCCACGACACATCCTCGCCGGGGTCGATATCCATGGTGATCATGTCGGGCTTTTCCCAGTTCGCGGTGGTCGCGCCCCATGGATGAATTTCAAGCGCAGCGGATTGCACCAGCGCCATCATGCCGTCGAAATCGGTAATCCGGATCAGCGGTTCGCCAGCCTTGTCCTTCGGATCCCTGATCTGTTCGATCGCCTTGTTGACACCGCGCCAGGCATGTTTCTGGAAAAAACGCTGCCCGTCTATCCCTTCGGGACAACGCAGTAATGCCAGAGGGCGGTTGCCGACGAAGGGAGCCATATACCGCCAGACCTGCGTATAATAATCGGCAAGCCCTTCCTTGGTCACGCCGTCATCCGGCCAATAAAGCCGGTCCGGATGGGTGAACTTGATCTTTGACTGCGGCGTCCCTTGTTCCGACACTGCTTTTTCCTCCCGTTCGATTTCCCCCGCCGGTTTATCCTCCCGCAGGCCCCGGAAAGATGCATGGCGCAGATTGCCATCCGCGGACCATGCCCGAAACTCCACTTCGGCCACCAGTTCCGGCCGGACGAAATGGAGGTCGCGGCGGGCAAGTGCCGTCAGCTTTTCGGAAAAAGGGCTTTCCTTACTCTCCAACGGCGTCAGGCGGCCAAGCAGCATTTCGGCGACTTCAGCGGTGTAGCCGGTGCCGACGCGCCCGACATGCCGCAGCTTGCCGTCCTCATAGACCCCTAGCGCCAGCGAGCCGATGGCATGGTCCGAACTGGAAGACAGGGTATAGCCGCCGATCACGAATTCCTGCCGCTTCGAGCACTTGGATTTCACCCAGTTGCCCTTGCGGCCCGAGACATATTTGCTGTCCCTGACCTTGGAGATGACACCCTCAAGGCTGAGGCGGCAGGCATGGTCGAGCACAAGCCCACCGTTTTCCTCGAAATGTTCGCTGTAGCGAAGATGACGGTTGCCGGCGGGCAGCAGCTTTTCGAGCAGCGCCTTGCGATCCATCAGCGCCGCCCCGCGCAGATCGGTGCCATCCAGATAGATCAGGTCGAAGGCATAAAAAACGAAGCGGTCGCTGCGCCCTTCGCTCAAATCCTGCTGCAAGGCCGAAAAATCGGAAGCGCCGCTCTCCCGCTCAACCACGATTTCGCCGTCGATCAGCAGCGTTTCCGCCGGCAGCGCCTTGAGCGCGCCTGCCACGGTGTCACCGAACTTCTCGGTCCAATCCAATCCGGTGCGGGTCAAAAGCTGCAGTTTGCCGTGGTCGATACGGGCCTGAAGGCGATAACCATCGAACTTGATTTCATGCAGCCAGCGCGAACCTTCGGGTGGCCGGGGTTTCAGCGTCGCCAGCGCCGGCGGCACGAAGGACGGCAGCGCCTGTTTGCGCGCGCCTTTGGGCAGGGCGTGAGCCTGCTTTTGCCCCGAGGAAGAGCTTGCGGCTTTTTTCGATACGGGTTTGGAATTCCAGGTGTCCTTCGGACTGGCCGCAACCTCCTCGACGCTGCGCCCGGTCTTTACCGATTCCGGCCGCTCCTCCAGTATATCCACACCGGCATCATGCCTTGCCTCCTCGTCGTCGCCTTTGATCAGCAGCCAGTTCTCGCGGCTTTCGCCGGGCTTTCCATGCATGCGCACCAGATGCCAGCGGCCTTTGAGCTTTTCGCCTTCCAGTTCGAATTCGAGATGGCCTTTGCGGTAGCCCTTCTTCGCGTCGCCGATCGGGTGCCATATCCCGCGATCCCAGACAATGACGGTGCCGCCGCCATATTGTCCTTTCGGGATGACACCCTCGAAATCGCCATAACTTAAGGGATGGTCCTCGACATGCACGGCAAGGCGCTTGTCTTCCGGGTCGAGGCTCGGCCCCCGCGTTACCGCCCAGCTTTTAAGGACGCCGTCCATTTCCAGTCGGAAATCGTAATGCAGGCGGCGGGCATCATGCTTCTGTATGACGAAACTCGATCCTTGAGCCTCGGCCTTCGCGCCTTTCGGCTCCGGCGTCTTGTCGAAACTGCGTTTGGCATTGTAGGTCTGCAACCCCATGGATCAGCTCGCTTTCCGGGGGATTTGCGTGCCGCGCCCGCAGCCTTCTTGTCGCCGGCTGCCCCGGCGCTGCGACGCAGTGCTTCCTTGAGATCGATGATGTTGTCCTGCCTGCGCGGCGCCTGTTTGGCGATTTCCCGGCCCTCGATCTTGGCTTTTACCAGTTCCGCCAAGGCGTCATTGTAGCGGTCGCTATAGTCAGCCGGATTGAAGGTGCCTGCGCGCGTCTTGATGATATGGCCCGCAAGCTCCAGCATCTCGTCATCGAACTGTATATCCGGAATGGACTTGAAGACGGTGGTTTGCGAGCGCACCTCATAGCTGAAATTCAGTGTCGTCGCGACGAGCGCCTTGCCGCTTGGCCGGATCAGCACAATGCGGTTGCGGCGGAAAAGCACCGCCTCGCCGAGTGCCGCGACATTCTCGTCGTCCATCGCCTTCGCCAGCAGCGTCAGGGCCTCCTCCCCGTCCTCCTGCGTCGGTGCAAGATAATAGGACTTGTCGAAATAGAGCTTGTCGATCTCGCTGCGCCCGAGGAAATGCCGGATGCGGATGACCTTGTCGTTTTCCGGCATCAACTTCGCAATCTCGTCTCCCTCGATGACGATGTGATCGCCATTGTCGAGCTCGTATCCCTTGACCTGATCCTCACGCTCGACTGCATCGCCGGTATCGCTGTCGACATATTGCCGTTCGACGCGATGGCCGGTCTTGCGGTTGACGATGTTGAAGGAAATCTTCTCCGATGCGGTGAGCGCGGCATAAAGGCCGATTTCACAGCTGAAATCGGCAAATTTCAGATGACCCTTCCAGCTCGCTCTCCGGTTCATGATCGCCGCCCATGATCATCGTGGGAGGATCGCTCTCTACCCCGGTCCGCAGCAAGAATACGTTCGATGGCGGGCAAGTCCGCCTCCGCCAGCACCGGCACGGGGTCGGATGCCATCGCCTCCAGCACCTCGGGCGAAAGGCCGCCATTGCGGATGACCCACTCCATTGCCTCGCGGGTTTGCCGTTCGGCCTTCAGCTGCGCATAAAGCGCCAGTATCAGCCGGTCGCGGACATCGAAGGGTTTTACATCTCTGTCTGAACGTTCTGCCTGCCGTTTCATGTCAAATCCCCGAGGCGCCTCAAACGATAGGACACTTGGACCCCGCCTCGGCCTGGCGGAAGACGCCATATGCGACTCTAACGATTCGGATCGCCCCTCGTTCCATCCGACACGCGGATGGGCAAGTCCTGTGACGGCCCGACCTTAGGCTGGCATGGCAGGACGGTGGGCCGGCGGCATCACAAGCCGCCGCCTCGCCCTACCTCAAACGGAATATTTCTTTCTATTGGGGGTGCTTGCCGCTCCGGAAGGCGCAACATCGGGTTTGCCGAAGAGATAACCCTGCGCCTGTGCGCAACCCTCATCAACAACCATGCGATATTGCGCATCCGTTTCGATACCCTCCGCCGTCACCGGCAGATCGAGGCTGCGGCCAAGGCCGATCACCGCACGCACGATGGCGCGGGCATTGTCATCCTCGCTCATGGCGGCGATGAAGCTGCGGTCGATCTTGATCTTGTCGAAGGGGAAGCTCTGCAGATTGCTGAGCGAGGAGTAACCGGTGCCGAAATCATCCATGACGATCGCAACGCCCAGCGCCTTCAGCTGGTTGAGGATGATCAGCGTCGCCTTGCGGTCCTTCAGGAGGGCGGCTTCGGTGATTTCCAGTTCCAGCCGGTTTGGGGAAAGCCCGGTCTGCATCAGCACGGTGCAGACGACATGGCCGAGATTTGCGAGTGAAAACTGGAGTGGCGAGACATTGACCGCGATCTTCAGATGTGGCGCCCAGGTGCTCGCCTGACGGCAGGCCTCGCGCAGCACCCATTCGCCGAGCGAGATGATGATCCCGCTTTCCTCGGCAATCGGAATGAAGACATCCGGCGGCACCACGCCCCTTGTCGGATGTTGCCAGCGCACCAGCGCCTCATAACCGACAACCTGCCCGCATTCGACGGAAAGGACCGGCTGGTAATTGAGGAGCAACTCGTTGCGGTTGATGGCAAGCCGCAGATCCGTCTCGAGCTGGCGGCGCTCGCGCGCCTCCTGATCCATCAGCGGATCGTAGAAGGACAATATTCCGCGCCCGCCCATCTTGGCACGATAGAGCGCCAGATCGGCGGCGTGCATGATGCTTTCGTCGCTATCACCGTCCCGCGGGAAGACGGCAATGCCGATGCTGACGCCGACGGCGGTCGGGTCGTTGGCGGCATTCATTTTCAACCCGAACATGGCAAGGATCGTTTCAGCGAGCAGACGGGCCTCCTCCGACTTGGTGTTCCGGGCAGTCAGGATGACGAATTCATCGCCGCCGAGACGCGCGACGACATCGCCTGCCCTTGCGCATTCGTCGAGAATGGAAGCGACCCTTTTCAGCACGCGGTCACCCTCGGCATGGCCGAATATGTCGTTGACAGCCTTGAACCGGTCGAGATCGAGCGCCAGCAGCGCAAACTCGTCCTCTTCGCTGCAATGTTCGATCTGCTGGCGAAGCCGCGTCTGGAACATGGTCCGGTTCGAAAGGCCCGTCAGCACATCGTGCCGCGCGAGATATTCGATTTCCCGCTGCGCTTCCCGCTTTTCCGTCAGGTCGCGAATGGCCAGAACTTCGCAGGGATGGCCGCGATATTCGATGGTGCGCACGGCAAGTTCAAATACCTGCGCCCGCTCCCCACGTTCGCGGATTGCCTCCACCGGCGCGTGGCGCGGCAGATAGGTCGGCTGCCCATCGATAGCCCTGAAGAGGTCATCGGGATTTTTGCCGATCAGGGACACCTCGTCGCTGCCGAGAAGTCCGGCAAAACGGGTGTTCAGCTCGACGATACGACCGTCACGCACAACAGCAAGGCCATCCAGCGTGGCATCGACAAGACCCTTGAGGTCGACAAGATAGCGATCCACCAGCGCGGCGGTGGCTGTCGTCGACAGGATGAGGAAGGTCACGCCGGAAACGGCGCCGATCATGATCAGTCTGGCGAGGTTGTCGGGATCGGGACCGGAAACGGAGGGATCAGGCGACAGGACAGTGGCCGACATGGCGGTAAAATGCAGCGCGCAGATCGCCAGGATGGATGATGCCGCCGGAACGATGATGCGCTGTTTCCACGAACCGGAACGACGGAAAAGGAAGAAGGCCAGAAGAAAGAACACCCAGGCAACGGCAAAACCGCCGAAGATCGGCCCCCAGCGGTAGCTGATCGTTGCGGCCACATCCATTCCCGCCATGCCCACGAAGTGCATGACGGCGACCGACAAGGTTACGAGCGTTCCGACGACGACAGGGCTGTAGCTTGCCCGCGTGCGGACATTGAGCGCCAGCCAGAACCCCAGGACGGCCAGAACCGCCGAGAGCGCCGTGAACTGAAAATCAAAACCGATGGGGACTGCCCCCTCATAGGCAAGCATGGCGACGAAATGCGTGGCCCAGACGCTGAGCCCCGCAGCAAAGGCGGCAACCAGCACCCAATAGGGTTTGCGGCCAGCCGGACTTTCTTCCGCGCGCAATAAAAGGTGAAAAAAGGCAAGCATTCCGAGCAGGCAGATAGATGCCGCAAGAAGGACGATCGCCCGATCGTGTTGTACGGCAACGCATTCCAGAACCGTGAACATGATGCACTCTCCCAGCCTGTGAGAACCGCCCACGATCGCACTATGGAGTTGGTTTATTTATAAATCTCTAATGCAACTTTGGATAATTGATTGATCTCATCGACAACGAGCCGAAATGCGTTGAGCCGACGCGTCAGCCCATCGGGCTTTTGCGATCGGCGCAACGAACGCCAAGAGAAAACGCCTTTATTTCCAGCTTCGATAGTCATCCCCGGCGCAACCGAAAGGTGCCGGGCCATCGGCAAAACGCTCCTGCAGGCGCGCGCAGCCCCAGTCGTTGAGCGCTGCGGGCATCATGTTGTTGAGGTCCATGCCCGGAGAGTTGAATTGCGAGGGGGCGCTGGTCACGTACCACAGCCAGTATCCGAACGTTGCAACGACGATAAAGGCGACGATTGCAAGGAACATTGCCAGTCTTCGCACAAGGCTCGGGGCTTTTGTCACCGCCGCACCGGGGTCGGATATGCCCTCCTGCTCACGGCTCGCAACCACTGGGCCGAGAGAAGCAAGCGCTTCCGCTCTTTCCTTTTCCGTAAGCTCAATCCGCTGCAGCTGATCGTCAAGCAGAACGGGCAGCGGGGTTTCACCGTGCCAGACCGCCAGCGCGACATCGTATTTTCCGGTGTGGCCGACGACGACGGGAATTCGTCCCCTTTCCAGATGCGTAAAGGACTGCCTCTTCGTCTTCCCTTCCCTGACCGTATCGGCATAGGTCACGAAAAGACGGCTGCGTTTTTCGGCAACCGCCGTCAGCGCGACGGGAATGACGGTCAATGGCGCAGGGTGCCGTAACCGCAGCCCGGCCCGCAAACTGCGGATAAGGGTAAACAGCATGGCGATACTGCCGAAACCGAGCAGGGCAACGAACACGCCAAGGGTTATGATCCGGTTCCAGAGCATATCGAGGCCAAGCGAAATCGTTGCAAGTTCCGGGTTCTTCGCGGAAATGACGAGGCCGGTTTCATAGTCGCCGGAATGGAAATCGACGAACATGACCTCGACATCCTTCCTGTAACTCACGCCGGCATGGTCGTAGGAAAGATCCGCCTCGCAGGTCGTGAAAATCGCCTTGCGGGTTTTGCAGCTGCCGTTGATATCGCCGCTTTCAATCTCCAGCGGGTCGCGGCTGATCTGATAGTCGCGCAACACGCCCGGGCCCTCGGCCACGAGCATGACGGCCGTAATCACCAACAGCACCGGGATAGAAAAATAATAGGCCGTCGGCACCGAAATGACGCCGCGCTTCAAGCTGAGCGGCCTTGCGGGAAGTTTTATCTGTGGGAAGCTCATGGTGGCCAACGTATTTGGGGGAACGCGAGCGGAGTCTGGGAATCCCGCTCTCAGGGAAGGACGATCACCGGACGGTCTAACCCGCTGAAGCCATCGCGAAAACCCCAAGATTTCAAGGATGCCGGCCTAATCATTCGCAAGCCGGTCCTGTTCCACTAGCCGACAGGCCGTCGAGGGAAGCACAAAAAAAGGGCGGTTGAATAACCGCCCGTCTCATCTTTTCCGCTTGGTGATGCGCCGTCACTGCTTCGTCACGTTTTCCAGCCGCGTCGTCTGGCTGGGGTGACCGACATAGTCCTTGACACGCGCATTCAATACGATCGGTTCGTATCTCTCGAAGAGAGGCAGAACCGCAGGCTTCTGCGCCACGAACATTTCCTGCATCTCAGTGTAGATTTCCCCGCGCTTCTTGGCATCCGGCTCAAGGGAGGCCTTTGCGGTCAGAGCCGTCAGTTCCGGAATGTCCCAGGCCGAGCGCCAGACGAAATTGCCGGCATTGTTGGCAGCAAGCGAGTTGTCGGGGTTGCTGGAGAACTGCTCCATCGAGCCGAGCACGTTGGGCATATAGGCGCCCGTCTGCGGAATGAGCAGATCGAAATCCCGCGCGCGGTGAGCGGCAATCACGTCCGAACCGTTGCCCTGCTGGATGTTCACCTTGATGCCGACCTGGCTGAGCGATGCCTGGATGGCGGTGGCGAGATCGATACGTGGCGTTTGGGCAATTGTCTTCAGATTGAGCGTGAAGCCGTTCTCGTAACCCGCCTCCTTCAGAAGAGCCTTCGCCTTCGGAACGTCAAGCTTCCAGTCCGGGCTCGGAATGGCATATTCGAAATTCTCCGGCACCGGCACCGTGCGCGCCCGGCCATATGGACCCATGATGGTCTTTTCCATGCCCTTGTAGTCGATGCCATAAGCAATCGCTTCGCGGACCTTGGGGTTGGACAAAGGCTCCTTGCCGGCATTCATCGACAGGACATAGAAACCGCCCGTCGGCACGCGCTGGATCTGGAAACCTTCCTTGTTGTTGAAGGTCGCAAGGTCGGCGGCCGTCAACGCGCTGGCGATGTCGATATCGCCTCGCTCCAGCATCAGGCGCTCCACCTGGCTTTCCGGCACATGCCGCACGATGACGCGACGCATCTTCGGTTCGCCGGCGACATAATCCTTGTTGGCTTCAAGGATGATGATTTCATTGGGCGACCAGCGATTGAGCGTGAAGGGGCCGGAGCCGGCGGAATTTGTCCGCAGCCATGCATTTCCCCAATCACCATCAACTTCATGGGACTTGAGTTCCTTGCTGTCGACGATACTGGCAATGACCATGGCCAGACGATAGAGCAGCAATTCGGACGTCGTTTCGCCTGACAGTTCGATGCGAACCGTCTTTTCGTCCGGGGCGCTCACCAGCTTGTCGACATTTTCAGCGTTGTAACCAACACGCTTGAGGTTGGCGGCAGCCGCCTGGTTCATTTTCAAAAGACGGCTGAACGAATAAACGACATCCGCCGAGGTCACGGGATTGCCCGACGCGAAATTGGCCTCGCGAAGATGAAAGGTGATGCCCTTGTCATCCGTCTCCCAGCGCTCCGCCAGCTGCGGTGAAACTTTTCCCGAACCATCGACCGAGATCAGCCGATCATAAAGATTGGCCATGATTTCATTGGCTTTGGCTTCCGTCGCCTGATGCGGGTCAAGTGACAGCACCTGGGCGAGCGACGTCCCGACGACGAGCTGGTCGTTGGGTGTCTTGGCCGCGATCGGGGACGCCTGCACCAGCATGGCGCCCAGAACGGTGGTGAATGCGAGACGGATCATTGATTTTTTCATACCTGCTCCTCCTACAGATCGGTAATTGCATTGGTGAAGCCGGCAGCGCCACGACGCACCAACCGGCTGAAACAGTCAAAGATGATTGTTATTGAGCGCCTCGATCAGCGCGGCGATATAGCCGTAGCAGAACCCGAAGGCGACACCGACGGGATCGCGGCCCGCAATCGTCGGCACATGATCGGGCATGATCATGTAGCGATAGCCAAGTTCATGGTAGAGCTTCAGCGAACGCACCATGTCCATGTCGCCCTCATCGGGGAATGTCTCCATGAACGACAGCTTGCCGCCGCTGATGTTGCGGAAGTGGACGTTGAAAATCTTGTCGCGGCTGCCGAACCAGCGGATGATCTCGTCGATCTCCTCACGCGGATTGTCGAGCATCTCGCCGATCGATCCCTGGCAGAAATTCAGTCCGTGATAGGGCTTTCCCGCATCTGTACGAATTTCTTCAGGCCCTCGACGGTGCCGAGCACCCGGGTGACACCCTTGTAACCCGGCGGGGTATAGGGATCATGCGGATGGCACGCCAAGCGGACCTTGTTGCTTTCGGCAACCGGAACCACGCGCTCGAGGAAATAATCGATACGCTCCCAGTTCTCGTCTTCGGACAGAACACCGGCAAGGCCCGGAGCGGCGTCATGGTCCGCCCTGTCCCAGCGCCAGGCTTCATTGAGCGAACCGCCGCGGCCGCGCTCCATTTCCGTGCGCGGAATGCCGATGAGGTTGAGATTGTATTTCGCCGCCGGAATGCCGGCCCGGGCGATATCCTCTATCATCCTGCAGACGGCATCGATCTGCCTGTCTCGCTCTGGCCCCGCAAGCAGGATATCGGGAAACGACGCCTGTTCGATGGGCCGGGACGGCAGCGGCAGCTGCACCATGTCAAGGACAAGACCAAAGCTTTCGACCTTGTCACGGTGACGCTCAAAATCCTCAAAGGTCCAGCTCGCGGGCGCTCCAGGCGGATCGGCGTTGATATTCCTGACGCCAAGCTGCGCCCAAACCCTGTAATCCTCGTCGTCGCGTGCTGCCACCTGAGTGCCGACATACATCGATTCTCTCCCTCTCCATGCTAGTCATCATATGACATCGCATGAAATAAGATGAGTGTCGAGATGCTATTGCGCCTCGGAAAGCAACCTGTACCGACGCTGGCTTGCAAGCATGTGATCGCGCATGGCTTTGCGCGCGGCATCCGGATCCTGCTCGACGATGGCGCGCAGGATTGCCTCATGCTCGGCCTGCACCTTGCGAAGATAATCCGCATTGCCCGTTTCCGGCAGCGTCGGAAACTGCCCGCGCGGTATAGACCGTGAGCCGAACTGGCGCAGCGCCTCCAGATAGAAACGATTGTTGGTTGCCACCGCAATCGCCGTGTGGAATTCGTAATCGGCCTCAACCGTGGTTTCGCCCGCATCGATGGCCCGGGCCATTTTCCGATGGGCTGCGGAAATTGCCGCCTCCTGCTGGGCTGTGCGGCGATAAGCGGCGATTGCCGCCGCCTCCCCTTCGGTTGCGAGCCGAAACTCGAGCATTTCCAGAGTTTCCGCAATCGTACCCACTTCGGATTGCGTCAGCTTCACACCCGCCCACTCGCCGGCATTGCTGACGAAAACGCCTTTGCCCTGGATGGGAATGACATAACCGGAAGAACGCAGGTCCGCGATCGCTTCGCGAACCACCGTGCGGCTTACGCCATAGGTGCGCTCAAGCTGCGGTTCCGTGGGAAGCTGATCGCCGCTCTTCAGTTTTCCACTGCGAATTTCTGCACTGAGATTATCGATGATCTGCTGTGCCCGCCGCTCCCGCGGCTTTTCCCTGTCGCCCATCATGCCACTCTTCCCTCTTGCAGAAAACGAATCCCTTCGCTACTCATATGATGACGTGGCGTTACGTCATATGTTTTCATGTTAGCTCAGGAGGAGTTGGGATGAAGTACCATCAAAAGTTTTTGCAAGGTAGAATTGCGCGTCTGCGGCGAGCGGTTCAAAACGTGGCATCGCTGACAGCGTCTTCCGGTGGAAGTGTGACCTGCGATGACTGAAATTTCACTGCGCGGGCTCGGACATCGCTTCCTGCAACTTGTCGTCAGCCTCTTCATCCTGCTCTGCATCACCTTCATCATTGGCCGGGTGATGCCGACCGACCCGGTCGGGGCGATCGTCGGTGAGCTTGCAGATCCCAAGGCCTATGAAGCCATGCGGACCCGGCTTGGACTTGATCTGCCGCTTTACCAGCAGTTCTTCATCTATCTGCGCGGCCTGCTTCACGGCGATTTCGGCATCGCTATCCTGACCGGAAACCCGGTAACGCGGGACCTGGCGCAGGCCTTCCCGGCCACGCTGGAACTGGCGACGCTGGCAATCATCATCTCCACGGTGATCGGCGTGCCGCTCGGTCTCGCCGCCGCCCTTTTCCGCGATACGTTCATCGACAAGTTCGCGCGTGTCTTTGCGCTGGTGGGGCATTCGATACCCGTCTTCTGGTTCGGTATCGTCGGGCTCGTGATTTTTTATGCCAACCTCAACCTTGTCGCCGGGCCCGGTCGCGTGGACGTCTTTTATGAAGGCCTCGTCGAACCGAAGACAGGACTGATGCTGGTCGACAGCCTCCTTGCGGGTGAGACGGAAATCTTCTGGAACGCGCTCGCACATATCATGCTGCCGGCGGTCATCCTTGCCTATATGGCCATGGCCTACATCACCCGCATGACACGCGCCTTCACCCTGGAGCAGCTCAGCCAGGACTATGTGATTGCGGCGCGTGCCAAGGGCGTCAGCCCCGCGCGGACCATAACCCGCCACGTACTGCCGAACATTGCGGTGCAGCTGATCACCGTTCTCGCCATCTCCTATGGCAACCTGCTGGAAGGCGCCGTGGTCACCGAAATCGTCTTTTCCTGGCCTGGTATCGGACAATATATGACGAATGCCCTGCTTATCGGCGACATGAACGCGATCCTCGCAGCCACGATCGTCATCGGCTTCATCTTCATGATGCTGAACTTCCTTGCAGACGTGGCCTATACCACACTCGACCCGCGGACACGGGAGGTCGCTCGATGACCGATATCACACAGAACAATCCCGTGCAGAGCCGCAGTGCCTTGTCACGTCTATCAGCCACAACGGTGCGGACACTGCAAAAGCTTGGTGACGAGCCGCTTGGAATGTTCGGCTTTGCCATTCTCGCCATTCTGGTCATCGTCGCCATTTTCGCGCCGCTCATTGCGCCCTACGATCCGGTAAGTCAGGCGCTCGACAACGCGCTTCAACCTCCCAGCTGGGCGCATCTGGCCGGAACCGACGAATTTGGCCGCGATATTTTCAGCCGCCTCGTCTATGGCACGCGCATCACCATCCAGACTGTTTTGTCGGTCTCGGTCATCGTCGGCCCGATCGGGCTTGCAATCGGCGTCATGGCCGGTTTTTTCGGCGGCCGCACTGATGCCATTCTGATGCGTGCGACCGATATTGTCCTTTCCTTCCCTTCGCTCGTCCTGGCGCTTGCCTTTGCCGCTGCGATGGGGGCGGGTCTTGGCACGGCCATCATCGCAATCTCGCTGACCGCCTGGCCGCCTATCGCGCGTCTGGCGCGTGCCGAAGCGCTGGTGGTGCGAAACACGGATTATGTCGCTGCCGCACGCCTTTACGGGGCATCGCCGCTGCGCATCCTGTTTCTTTATATCGCACCAATGTGCATTCCCTCGGTCATCGTCAGACTGACGTTGAACATGGCCGGCATCATCCTGACGGCCGCCTCACTTGGCTTCCTCGGTCTCGGCGCGCAGCCGCCGCTTCCCGAATGGGGCGCGATGATCTCCAGCGGCCGTAAATTCATGCTCGATTACTGGTGGGTCGCCGTCATGCCCGGCATCGCGATCCTTTTGACGAGCCTTGCCTTCAACATCGCCGGCGATACGCTGCGCGACCTGCTGGATCCGCGTCATGCCCGTTCCTGATAGCTCACCCATTCTCTCGGTCCGCGACCTCAATGTCCGTTTCGGCCGTAACACCATTCCGGCCGTCTCCAATGTCAATTTCGACGTCGGCCGTGAAAGGGTCGGTATTGTCGGCGAGTCCGGCTCCGGAAAGTCCACGACCGGGCGCGCCGCCATGCGGCTTCTGCCCAAAAGCGCCACCGTAACGGCGGAGCGCATGGATTTCCTCGCCGAACCCCTGCTTGAAAAATCCGAGCGCCAGATGGGTGCGATCCGCGGCAGCGAGATGGCGCTCATCATGCAGGACCCGCGTTATTCGCTCAATCCGGTCCTGCCGATTGGAAAGCAGGTGGCGGAGGCGGCCGAGCTGCATCTGGCGCTGACCGGCAAAGCCGCCAGAAATGCCGCGCGCGACATGCTCTTGCGCGTGCGCATCAACGATCCTGACCGCGTGATGGGGCTTTATCCGCACCAGATTTCGGGCGGCATGGGACAGCGCGTGATGATCGCCATGATGCTGCTTGCGAAACCCAAGCTGGTGATTGCCGACGAACCGACCTCGGCCCTCGATGTCAGTGTCCGCAAGGATGTCCTTCTGCTGCTGGACGAGATGGTGCGCGAGAATAATTCCGGCCTCATCCTCATCAGCCACGATATCCGCATGGTCGCCGCCTTCTGCGAACGCGTGCTGGTCATGTATGGCGGACGCGTCGTGGAGACGCTTTCGAAGCTCGAAGATGCGCAACATCCCTATACGCGGGGCCTGATCGCGGCGATGCCCGATCCCCGCAACCCGGTCCGGCGCCTCAAGGTGCTGGATCGCCAGGCAATCGATGCGGAGGTGATGCGATGATCACGGTAGACAAGCTCGATGTCGTCTACGGCACGAAAGAAAACCGCAACCACGTCGTGCGCGACATCAGTTTTCGCGTCAATAAAGGCGAGACACTCGGCATCGTCGGCGAAAGCGGCTGCGGCAAGTCGACATTGCTGCGGTCACTGGCGGGGCTGGAAGCCGGCTGGACCGGATCGATCAGCTTCGACGGCAAGCCGGTCGGCAAGGTTCGCAGCCGCGAGGAGCTGAAGCTGGCGCAGATGGTGTTTCAGGATCCCTACGGTTCCCTGCACCCACGCCACCGCATCGGCCGGGCTCTGGCCGAACCGATCCGCTCGATGGGGCTTGGCGATGGCTGGTCGAAAGTGCCGGCCGCGCTGCAGCAGGTCGGCCTGCCCGCGCATTTTGCCGAGCGCTTCCCGCATGAGCTGTCCGGCGGCCAGCGTCAGCGTGTGGCGATTGCCCGCGCGCTTATCCTCGAGCCGCCGATCCTGCTGCTCGACGAGCCGACATCCGCGCTCGACGTCTCCATTCAGGCGGAAATCCTGAACCTGCTGGCCGATCAGCGTGAAGACCAGAACCTCACCTTCGTTCTCGTCAGCCACGACCTGTCGGTCATTGCCCATATGTGCGACCGTGTTCTGGTCATGCAGAATGGCGTTTTTGTCGATGAGTTGACCAAGGCTGATCTTGAAGCCGGCATCACACACGCAGCCTATTCTGGCGAGCTCTTCGAAAGCAGCTTCCTCTGAAACCGTGATGGAGCGGCGAGCCACGATTGGACCAAGAAGACCGCTCCAGCAACCTTATCCAAGGTGATGTGGAAGACAGGAACGCCCGTTCATTATTTGTTCTGGCCTGCTGTTTGAGTTTTTGCTAATCATTGCGACAAGAGTGCAAAAATGACCGGCCGTCATCAGACGGCTGGCATTTTTGAATAAGGCCGTCGTCGTGCGGATAGGCAAATATCAAGGATGCAGGCATGGCGGTTGCCTATCTGGACAAACTGAACGAGCAGCAGCGCAAGGCCGTGGAACATGGCGTTGGACTTTCAGACGGGCACACGGCCGGACCATTGCTGATCATCGCCGGCGCCGGTTCGGGCAAGACCAACACGCTGGCGCACCGGGTGGCGCATCTGATCGTCAATGGCGCCGATCCCCGCCGAATCCTGCTGATGACCTTTTCACGCCGCGCCGCTTCCGAAATGTCGCGCCGTGTCGAGCGGATATGCAAACAGGTCATCGGCACCAATGCCGGAACCCTGACGGATGCGCTGGCCTGGTCCGGCACGTTTCACGGGATCGGCGCGCGCCTCCTGCGGATTTATGCGGAACAGGTCGGGCTGAACGTGGACTTCACCATCCATGACCGCGAAGACAGCGCCGATCTGATGAACCTTGCCCGTCACGAGCTGGGCTTCTCCAAGACCGAGAGCCGTTTTCCAACCAAGGGAACCTGTCTTGCGATCTATTCGCGCGCCGTCAACTCGCAGACGCCGTTGAAGGAAATCCTGCGCCAGCATTATCCATGGGTCTCCAGCTGGGAAGCCGAGCTCAAGCAATTATTCGCCGCCTATGTGGAGGCCAAGCAGGCCCAGAACGTGCTCGATTATGACGATCTTCTGCTTTACTGGGCCCAGATGGTCAGCGATCCCGACCTGGCCGGCGATATCGGCGATCGTTTCGACCATGTGATGGTCGACGAATATCAGGATACCAACCGGCTGCAGGCCTCGGTGCTGATGGCGTTGAAACCGGGCGGTCGCGGGCTGACCGTGGTGGGTGACGACGCCCAGTCGATCTATTCCTTCCGGGCAGCGACGGTACGCAATATCCTGGATTTCCCGGCATCCTTCAGCCCGGCCGCCGACATTATCACCCTTGATCGCAACTATCGCTCAACGCAGCCGATACTGGCTGCGGCCAACAGCGTCATCGACCTTGCCCGTGAGCGGTTCACCAAAAACCTCTGGACCGAACGACAGTCACTCGAGCGACCGAAGCTCGTGACGGTAAAGGACGAAACCGAGCAGGCGAACTTCATCATCGACCAGGTGCTGGCCAATCGTGAGACCGGCATGACACTGAAGCAGCAGGCGGTGCTGTTTCGCACCTCCAGTCACAGCGGCCCGCTCGAGATCGAGCTGACACGCCGCAACATTCCCTTCGTCAAATTTGGCGGCCTGAAGTTTCTCGACAGCGCCCATGTGAAGGACATGCTGGCGGTATTGCGGTTCGCGCAGAACCCGCGCGACCGGGTTGCCGGTTTCCGGCTTCTCCAGATGCTGCCGGGTATCGGCCCGAAAAAAGCCGGCAGTATTCTCGATACGATCGCAGCAGACCCCGAGCCATTGCTCGCCCTTGCCGAAATTCCGCCACCACCCAAAACCGGCGATGACTGGGTATCCTTCGTTCAATTGCTGGCGAACCTGCGAAAATCGCACGGTGGCTGGCCATCGGATATCGAGCACGCGCGGCTCTGGTACGAGCCTCATCTTGAGCGCATCCATGAGGATGCGGAGACCCGCAAGGCCGATTTGCTGCAACTTGAGCAGATTGCCGGCGGCTACCCCTCCCGTGAACGTTTCCTGACCGAACTGACCCTCGATCCGCCGGATGCCACCAGCGACCAGGCGGGCGTGCCGCTTCTCGATGAGGATTACCTGACCCTTTCAACCATTCATTCGGCCAAAGGCCAGGAATGGCGTTCCGTCTTCATCCTGAATGTGGTCGATGGCTGCATCCCCTCTGATCTCGGCGTCGGCTCCACGCATGAAGTCGAGGAAGAACGCCGGCTGCTTTATGTCGCCATGACACGCGCCAAGGACAGCCTGTCGCTGATAACGCCGCAACGGTTCTTCACCCATGGCCAGAATGCGCAGGGAGACCGGCATGTTTACGCGGCAAGAACCCGCTTCATACCGGCAACTCTGTTGCAATTCTTCGAAACCGCCACCTGGCCGCTGGTTTCGGCCGCTGCCTCCGAGCGCAGCGCGCAGCAGATCCGCATCGATGTCGGCGCGCGGATGCGAGCAATGTGGAAGTAAGGACGATCGTACGGGCTGAAACGATGGATAGCACGGCTGTTCGAAAGATCATCCATATCGACATGGATGCCTTTTATGCATCGGTGGAGCAACGCGACAATCCCGCACTTCGCGGCCTGCCGGTCGCCGTCGGCGGATCGGCAGCGCGGGGCGTGGTGGCTGCGGCGAGTTACGAGGCAAGAACCTTCGGCGTGCGTTCTGCTATGCCGTCAGTCACTGCCAGGCGGAAATGCCCGGATCTGATCTTCGTGCCGCCGCGATTTGACGTATATCGGCAGGTGTCGCAACAGATCCGCGAAATATTCGCCGAATATACCCCGCTGATCGAGCCGCTATCGCTCGACGAAGCCTATCTCGACGTGACCGAAAACCTGAAAGGCATGGAGATCGCCACCGAAATCGCGCTGGAAATTCGCGCAAGGATCAAGGCGGTCACCGGCCTCAATGCCTCCGCCGGCATCTCCTACAACAAATTTCTCGCCAAGATGGCAAGCGACCTGAACAAGCCGAATGGCCAGGCCGTCATCACGCCCAAGAATGGCCCTGGCTTTGTTGAGGCCCTGGCGGTCAAGAAATTTCACGGCGTGGGACCGGCCACGGCCGAGCGGATGAGACGGCACGGCATCGAAACCGGGCTCGATCTCAAATCGAAATCACTCGGTTTTCTGCAGCAGCATTTCGGAAAGTCCGGCCCTTATTTCTACAACATCGCCCGCGGCATCGATGAACGGCAGGTAGTACCCGATCGCATCCGCAAGTCCGTCGGCGCCGAGGATACATTCGTCGAAGACATCGACGATCTCGATCTGGCCAAGGCTGAGCTCGGCCCTTTGGCTCAGAAAGTCTGGCGGTATTGCGAGGCCCACGACATCACCGGAAAGACAGTGACGGTGAAAATCAAATATTCGGATTTCACCCAGGCGACACGCAGCAGGACCGTCTCGGGAGCTGTGCCTGACCTTGCGACGATCCAGGAAATGGCCGAGACCCTGCTTGCCTCCGTCTTTCCATTCAAACGTCCGGTGCGGCTGCTGGGTGTTACTCTTTCATCGCTGAGTGGAGAAGAGAGCGATGAGGAACCACAGCTCGCCCTTGGCCTCTGATGCCCCTGTTCCGAAAACGAAAAAGCCCGCCGCGGGAGAAGGTGCGGCAGGCTTTTCGAAAACTCGAACAACGGCTGGGAGGAGGAGTGCCATTGTTCACGAGATAACCCTTGGGAGGAGGATAGGGTCACCTCAGTTCGAAGCTCTGCGGGAGGAGGTGCATCACTTCGATGAAGACCACGATACCCGATTTCGCCGCATATTAAATAGGCTTTATCGCAGCGCAGCCATGCAAGAAACGCAGGGGCTGATTTGCACGAGCGATATATTTCAAGGCAAATGGCTTGCGCCGCCCGTCTCCGTCAGAATTTCACGCTGGCCGTCAGGCTGACGTTGAAGGGCTCGCCCACGGCATTGGCATAGCTGGTGGAGCCGATGGACGAGGTGTAATAGGTCTTGTCGAAGATATTCTTCAGATTGAGCTGCAGCGTCACCGGCTTTTCGAACTGAAGCGTGTAGGTGGCGAAGGCGTCGAAGACCGCATAGCCCGGCAGATTATAGGAATTGTCGTTGATGCCGGCGCGCTCACCCACCGCCCGGACGCCGCCGCCGATGCGCAGTGTATTGCCGTTCGGACCGACCTCGCCGACATCATAGGCAAGGAAGAGCGAGCCGGTGTGGCGCGCCACATTCGGCAGGCGCTTGCCGGCATAGGTGGGATCCTCGAGCACCAGCGCATCCGTATAGGCATAACTCGCGATGAGATCGAGATCGTTGGTCAGGCTGCCGGCAATATCGACCTCTACGCCGCGCGAACGGACGAGGCCGGCGGCCTTCACCGTCGAGACGCCGCCGACATCTTCCGAATAGGCGACATTGCGCTTGCGTGCATTGAACAGGGCGATATTGGCGTTGAGCCCAGCGAAAAGATCGAACTTCGCACCCACTTCGTAGGAAATGCCCTCTTCCGGATCGAGCCCGCCATAATAGGCGCCGATGGAAGATTGCGGGCGGAAGGTTTTGGCCACATTGGCGTAAAGCGAGGCATTCGGAGTGAGCTTGTAGACGAGGCCGGCATTGGGAATGAGTTCGCCGCCATCCTTCTCGGTATTAACGACGAAGGGACGGCCCTTGCCGGCATAGATGTCGTAATATTGGTAACGCAAGCCGCCGACCGCGATCCATTGATCGTTAAGATGCAGGGCGTCCTGCATATAGATCGAGGCGGTGGAGAGCTCTTCCGTCTGGTCGCTGTCGACCGCCCTCACCGTGGTGCAGACCGGCAGGCGGCCATAAACCGGACTGTTAACGTTGAAGTTCGTGGAATTCGCGCATCGCAGCATGTCGGTGCGCAGGGTATCGCTGTAATCGTAGGACGCACCGAACAGCAGGTCGTTGCGCAGCCCGCCGATTTCGGCCTCGCCCGTCAGATCCGCCCGCACCGCGTGATTGTAGATCGTGGAATATTGCGTCGCATCGGCCCGTCGCGTCACCTGTCCCGTGCGGGAGTTATAACCCATCACGCGCGCCTGATTGTCCGAATATTCGTTGCGGCTATAGGCGTAATTCAGCGACAGCTTCCAGTCATCGGAGAGTTGGCGATCTATCGCGATGCTTGCCAGATCGGATTTGCCGTCGGTGATGTTATAGGCTTCATCGAGGCGCAGGCGGCGGCTGACATTGATCGCCCTGCCGGTCGCCGGATCGAAGATCGTGCCGCGATCGAACGGCACGCTGTAATCCTCATGCATATAGGAAACCGTAATATCGGTGTCCTCGCCGCTCCATTTCAGCGACGGCGCGATCAGCCAGTTCTTCTTCTCACCGAAATTGCGCCAATAATCGCTGTTTTCCCCCTCGCCGATCAGGCGATAGGAGAAATCCGTACCCGCAATCGGGCCGGTCACATCGAAACCGCCTGATGTGCCATACTTGCCCGCCCCATAGGCGGAAAAGCGCGAATAGGCTTCCGCCGTGAACGTGTCTTCCGGCTTCTTCGTCACGACATTCACCATGCCGCCGGGATCGAGAATGCCGTAAAGCGTGGAGGCAGGTCCCTTCAGCACTTCCACCCGCTCGACCGTATCGTTGAAGGAATGCGGCAAGGCCGTCTTCAGCCCGTTGACGAGGATGGAGCCGTCGCGATTATCGCCGAAACCGCGGCGGATGACCGCATCCTGCGTACCGCCTAGCGTATTTGCCTGGGTGACGCCGCTGACATTGGCCAGCGCTTCGTCCAGCGAGCGCGCCTGCTGGTCGCGCAGCACCTCGGCCGTCACCACATTGACCGATTGCGGAATATCGAGGATCGGCGTTTCGGTACGTGTCGCCGTGCCCGTCGTCACCGGCTGATAACCGCGCGCGCCTTTTTTGACCTCGGCATTAACGGTTATGGTTTCGAGCACCGTCGTTCCATCAGCATTTTTCTTCGGTGCTGCACTCTCCTGCGCATAAGCAGGCAGGGCGACCCCGGCCAGAAGAAACGCCAGCAGCGCCCGCGAGCGCACCCCAATGATCATCGAACCGTCATGCATCGTGTCTTGTCCCCGGCTGTCCCAAATCGTCATCGCGACGATGATGCACCGCTCTTTCAATTGATGAATGTAGTAGTCAACTTTATTTCCGCTTCAGCGCGGTGAAACGTCGGTACCGAAGGGTGCATTCGCGCTTCCTGACGTGTCATTTCAGCCCATGACAGCCGCTTTTTGTTCAAATCGACCGGCAAAAACCGCTTTTTCGAACGCTATATACTTGACTACTACAGTCATCAATAATTCTGGTGGCAACGCATTCAGACGGTGACGAATTTGAACGACGGCATGAGACCCATAAGCACGGATACAGGCCTTGCGGCGCAGGCAATCGAGCTTGCCTATGGCGACACGCCGGTGCTTGCGGATATGTCCATCGATGTCGCACCGAACCGCTTCACCGTTCTGCTTGGCCCCAACGGCTCCGGAAAATCCACGCTTCTCAGCGCGCTTGCCCGCCTGCACCGGCCCGCGAGGGGCCATATTCTTCTCAACGGCAGCGATATCTTCCGCCACCCGACCAAGGAGGTGGCGAAAAAGCTCGGCATGCTGGCGCAGCAGAACCATACGCCGGAAGGGCTTTCGGTTTTCGACCTCGTCTCCCGGGGTCGTTACCCGCATCAGGGATTTCTGAAGCAATGGAGCGAGGAAGACGCCCGCGCGGTGGAAGAGGCGCTTTCCGTGACGGGCATGTCCGGACTGGCGGAAAGAGCGGTCGACAGCCTTTCAGGCGGCCAGCGCCAGCGCGCCTGGATCGCCATGGCGCTGGCGCAGCAGACGGATATAATTCTTCTCGACGAGCCTACGACCTTTCTCGATCTGCACCACCAGATAGAGGTGCTGGACATGCTGGCTGGCCTCGTCAGCCGCCACAACCGCACGATCGTGGCGGTGCTGCATGACATCAATCTTGCCCTGCAATATGCCGATCACCTGATCTT
Organism: Rhizobium oryzihabitans; assembly: GCF_010669145.1. NCBI lineage: Bacteria > Pseudomonadati > Pseudomonadota > Alphaproteobacteria > Hyphomicrobiales > Rhizobiaceae > Rhizobium > Rhizobium oryzihabitans. The sequence goes on along the minus strand of NZ_CP048635.1, from coordinate 1,808,008 downwards.
CCTGAAAGACGGACGGCTGCGGCACCGGCTGGAAACGGCGGCGGCCTGCGATGTCGGCATCATTGCCGATGTGTTCGACATGGCAGTTGCCCAGCTCACACATCCGGTCACGGCGCGGCCGGTATTTCTTCCCCTGCCCGGACGGGCCGGCGCGGCATGAACCCTACCGGCACCAGCAGCGCAAGCACCCTTGTCCTTAGAGAGCGAGCCTATGGCCGCACACTTGCGGCAGCACTTCTCCTGCTGCTTGCCCTGCTGCTTCTGGTGCTGGCGCATATGGCCACCGGCCCGCGCCCCATCGCGCCGCACGTTCTGCAAGACCTGATATTCGCTTATGACGCCCGCAATTTCGACCAGCAGGTTTTGATGCGCCTGCGCCTGCCGCGTCTTTTGGCTGCGATGCAGGCCGGGGCCTGCCTTGGAACAGCGGGGCTTCTACTGCAGACCCTGCTTCGAAATCCGCTCGGCGAGCCACATATTCTGGGCCTGAATGCCGGGGCAAGCCTTGCCGTCGTTCTGGCGACAGTGATGCCGCTCGGGCTGATCGCAACGCCGCTGTTCCGCCCATTGCTGGCGGCCACGGGCGCGGGCATCAGCTTTTCGCTCGTGCTTCTCCTTGCTTCGGCCGGACGGCAGGGGCTGACACCGGCAAAACTCGTCTTTTGCGGCATTGCGCTTTCCACGCTTGCCGGAACCCTCACCTCCGCCATCCTCATTCTCAATGAAGAAACATTGCAGCAGATGCGTTTCTGGCTGGTGGGCGATACGGCCGGCGTTTCCATGGCAGCCATCGCCGCCGCCCTGCCCGCGGCCGCGATAGCGCTTCTCCTCGCTTTCGCCGTCGCTCCCCGGCTCGATCTTCTGGGGCTGGGCGACAGCGCTGCCGCAGCACTCGGTGTGCCGGTCCGTTCGACCCGGATTCTGGCGCTTGTCTCCATATCGCTGCTCTGCGGCGCGGCCATCGCCATCGTCGGTCCCATCGGTTTCGTCGGCCTGGTGGTGCCGCCGCTCGTCGCGCGCCTGAAAACGGGGCGGCTTCTGCTTGCCATACCCATCGCAGCACTCGGCGGCGCTGCTCTATTGATCGCCGCCGATCTTGCCGCCCGCCTCATTCTCCTGCCGAAAGAACTGCCCACCGGCGCGATGACCGGCCTTGTCGGCGCGCCGGTCTTTCTCTGGCTGGTGCGCAGGGTGCTGAAATGAACCGTTACCGGGTTCTCCGACTGGGGCGCTTTTCCGTCCGCGTCATGCCGTCGCGGCTCATCATTCTGCTGGCGCTTTTCCTCTGCCTCATGCTTGTCGCCCTGTGGTCGCTCACCGCCGGCAGCCAGCATATCCCCGCCTCCGCCCTGTGGTCGCTTATCACCACAACCGATACCGATGCCGCCATGACCGACGCACACGTGGTTCTCGACTTCCGGCTCTCGCGACTGGCGCTTGCGATGGTGGCCGGGGCCATGCTCGGCATTGCCGGCGCCATCATGCAGGCCACAACCCGCAACGGCCTTGCCGATCCCGGCCTGCTCGGCGTGCGCGAAGGTGCGTCCCTTGCCGTGCTGGGCTGCCTGTTCCTGCTGCCTTCCCTGCCGGTCATGTTGCGCCCCGTCGCGAGCATTGCCGGCGGCATGGCAAGTGCCGCAATCGTTCTGATGCTCTCCGGCGCAACCTCACGCCTGCGCTTCGTGCTGACCGGCATCGGCTTTTCATGGTTTTTATCAGCTTTGCTGCTTATCCCCATGGCATCGCTCGATATTCGCAATTTGCAGACAGCGATGATCTGGATGGCTGGCAACCTGCAGGGCGCAAGCTGGACCGCCGTTTCAATCCTCTCCGTCATCCTCGTCATCGCCCTTGGCCTGCTGTTGTTGACGGCGCGCGCCGCAGACTTGCAGGCACTCGGCGATCATGCGGCGACGGCGCTTGGCGTCCATAACCGCCTCCTTTCAGTGCTTCATGTCACGCTTGCCGTCACCCTCACCGCATCCTGCGTTTCCTTCACCGGCAGCATCGGTTTTGTCGGCCTGATCGGGCCGCATATCGCCCGGCTTCTATTGCCCGGTGGCTCCTATCCGGGGCTTGTCTTGGGTGCCGGCCTTACAGGCGCAACTCTGGTCGCAGCCTCCGACACCATCGCCCGAACCGCCTTTTCACCGCTGGAGCTGCCGACCGGCCTCGTCCTTTCCGCCGTCGGCGCACCCACGCTCCTTGCCCTTCTCTGGTTTCACCGGCATCGCCTATAGGTCCCCCATGCGCAAAACACTTCTCGCCCTTCTCCCGGCCGCCGCTTTTCTCCTCGTTACAGCCACGGCCCAGGCCGAAGAGACCAGCCGAAGCTTTACCGACGACCTCGGCCGCAGCGTTTCCATTCCGGCAAAGCCGAAGCGCATCGTGACGCTGCACGATATCGACCTCACCATTCCGCTGATCGAGCTAGGCGTGACGCCGGTGGGCAGCCACGGCCGCATGGGAGCGGACGGCAAACCCTATCTGCGCTCCAGCGCCATTCTGACCGGTGTTGATTTCGACAATAGCGACATCGCCTATATCGGCTCCATCAATGCCGATCTGGAGGCGATTATCGCCCTCAAGCCCGATCTCATACTGACCGAACCCGATCGCCCCACCCCCGTTGAAAAACTGGTGCAGATCGCCCCCACCGTCGCCATCGACAATACCAAGGACGGCGCACCGCATATTTACAAAGTACTGGCGGAACTCACCGGCACGCAGGAGCGGCTGGCCGTGCTGGACCGTCGTTACCGGGCGCAGATCGAGGCGCTGAAGGCATCGGTCGATACAGGCGCCATCACGGTTTCGGTGTTCCAGCCGCTCAACGGCAAGATCAGCGTCTACCACACCTATCGCGCGCTCGGGCGCGTGCTGCGGGATGCGGGGTTTCGTTTCCCCGCCATCATCGACGCCATTCCGGATGGCGACCGTATCGAGATCAGCGCCGAACGGCTGCCGGAACTCGATGCCGATATCATCTTCGATCCCTATCGCTCCGATACCGGCGCGTCGCCGCAGGCGGAAATCGACATGATGGAAGCCGTGATGCCGGGCTTCTGCAATTTTCTTCAGGCCTGCCGCAACGGTCGGTACATCCTCCTGCCGCGCGAGGAAGCGATTTCCAACTCCTATGCCGCGCTCAGCCTCATGGTCTCCGCCGTCCAGTCGCATTTGACGGTGCGGCCAGCGCACGAAAAGTGACGGCTACGACCGCTACGGACAAAAGCGCTTGCCTCCCGGCTTGGCGCGCTGCTAATTCGTGAAGAAGAGTAGAAAACTCAGCTTCACGGAAGAATTCATGCCGGCTGGCGAAACGCATACATCAAGGCTTCGGCGCACCGACCGTTTCGGAGAGCAACTGCGCAAGCGCCGCGACCGCCTGTCGCCGGGCCTGCTTGCCGTTGCCGAATATATTGACGGCCACCGCCATGCCGTTCTCGCCAAATCGGCGCTGGAAATCGGCTTCGAGACCAATACATCCGATGCGACCGTCATCCGCGCCATACAGGCGCTCGGCTTTCAGGGGCTGGTCGATCTCAAGGAAACGCTGGAGGCCTATCTGGGCGTGACGGATTCGCCCGTCGAAAAAATGGCGGCGACAACAAAATCCATATCCGGCAACTGCGATGCGGCGATAGATTTCGTGCTCGACAATCAGAAGAACACGCTGGAGATGCTTTCAAGCGCTGAAAACCGCGAAGCCATGGCGGCAGCCGTACGGCTTCTCTCACAAGCGCGCGGCATCGGCGTGCTCGGCATCGGCGCCTCCGGCATCATCGCCACCTATGCGGCAAGACTGTTCCAACGCTCGGGCGTCCATTCCTATGCGCTCAACGCCACCGGCATCGCGCTTGCCGAACAGTTACTCGAGCTTGAAAACGGCCACGTCCTCATCATGCTCCTGCACGGTCGCGCCCACCGCGAGGCCCAGACCGCCATAGCCGAGGCTGGCCGCCTCGACATCCCGATCATCATGCTGCTTGGCCAGGAAGACAGCGTGCTCAAAAAACACGCCAACGCCTGCCTGTTCCTGCCCCGCGCCAAAACGGAAGGGGTCGCGCTCCACGCCCCAACCTTCATTGCCATGGAGACCATGGCCCTGGCCCTCTCCGCCGCCTGCCCCGAGCGAAGCCTCGAGACTCTGGAGCGGCTGGTGGAACTGAGGACGTTGATCAGGCCGCACAAGCGGGTTTAAATTACAGTGACACTATCACGCTCAGAATGTTGATGTGCCCTTAAGTCGGCATCCTCATTTTGTACTATCTTGAATTGCCTTAAGTATATCTGACGCAACGTTTCGCCATGTTCGCATTTGTGGCTTAAATTCAACAATCTTCGCTTTCAGTGAAGCGTATTCACCCGGCTCCGCCAAGAGTTTGCTAACCAGACTCGCCAATTCCTCAGGTTTTTCCGGATCGAAGTAAAGCGCAAGCGTTCCACCTGCCTCCCGCAAGGCAGGTACATCCGCGGCAAACGCCGGCGTCCCGCACCATAGAGCCTCACTGATCGGTAGGCCCCATCCTTCCATCCTACTCGGTAAGACCAAGCCATAGGCATTCTCGTAGAATAAACGTAATTCCGCCTGATTAGGATTAAGCACAAAGTGAAATTTGTCGGCTATTGGCCGGAACTTTTCCTGCTTTAAAAATTTTTCAACCCTTTTTCGCCTCGCGCCAGCTAACACTAATGCGGGCGGAATAACACCGGATCTCTGCAATGCCAGCATGGCCTCAACAACGCACTCCAAGTTTTTGCGACCGTTATAAATGCCCACACCCAGCAGATAGCGATCTTGAGGTGGCTTCTTGTTTATCGGCTCAACTGTCTGACGAAGCTCGTTGCAAAGCGGTACTGCCACCACATCGGGTACTGGCGGCAATGTGCCAACATCTGAAAAATGCGCTACCTCCCGCGCCGTAAATTCAGAATTTGTCAAAATCAGTGCGGATGCCGCGATGGCGACCTTGTTATCGTGAATGAAATTCCGCGGAAATGAAAACTGATTCCGATGTGTGAAATCATGCAACGGAATCATATCATGGAGCATCGGAATAAAGATGGCTTTTTCACCGCGTTGGTTTAATGCCATGAGGTAGTCGGACATGATTTTCGGCCTCCCTAGCGAGACCAGAATCTGTCCGTCCAGGTCGACCTCTCGGACGGCCCCCGCCGGAATAGTTGCCCACCGTTTGCGATTGCGATGCTCAACTATTGTGCGCACAACGCCGTAGAACAGAGACTTTAGAAAATTCGTATCGAAAAGGTTCTGTCGAAGGCGCAAAGGGGTTGCGCTTGAAGGAACGTTTGGATCAAGAACACCTGTTGGCGATGCGTCACCCGTGCGCGGAAAGACTTCAAAAAAACGACGATGCAACGGTGAATAGATGACATATCTTACGGATTTATCCACCACGGTCAGCTCATAAGCGACCTCCATCACGGTTCTTGCAATTCCGTAATATTTGAATTTCACTCCTGAATTCAGGAACAGTTCCGACAGATCAAAAAAAACTTGGGGCATTTACCGTCCTGCCTGACGGAAGTATCCGTCATAAAAAACATTGGATTGCAAAAGCTTACGGGCCTATATGCCGCGCCATTGTCGATCGCCCACCACTTAGTTTGGGATATAGATTTTGAACAGCGCACTTGTCAACGGCAAGAACCTTCGGGCTGTGCAAAACTAGATGTTTCACAACAACAACCAATCCAAGAACTACTCATATCTTGTACCCAGCAAAACCATGTCATTGGGCACCACCACCGGAGGGAGATTGACACTTAACGATCACCCATTTAAGTGCACTACACCAATTTCGGATTAGACGTGCCGCGGCATTTGGAACCAGTGTTAAGCTTTGAGTTTTCTGAATATGAAACTTGGGCGCATCATATATGAGCGTTACACAAAACATCACGCCGCTGATTTGGGTTTGTTTGCCTGATGTGATAACACTCGCCAACTGCAGTTTTTGCACCAATTAGGAATATCGCTGTGATCGGATCATTTTTGTCGCAAAACGACAAGAAGCTGCTGGTACGACTGTTCAAAGAGAACTTCAAGAAGCATGTTGGCTGGTACTCCATGGCAATCGCGGCCATGGTTGTCGTTGCCGCAACGACATCCCTTAGCGCCTGGATCATGCGCGATATCGTTAACAGCGTTTACCTGAAGCGTGGCTTCGATGTCGTTCTTGAGATTGCGTTCGCGGTCGCCGCGATCTTCATCGTCAAGGGGCTCGCCACCTTCGTGCAGAGCTATTATCTAAGCAAGGCTGGTAATAGCATCGTAGCGGAGCAACAGCGCAAGATTTACGACCGGCTTCTGAAACAGGGGGTTTCTTTTTTTCAGAACATGCCTTCCTCCGAGCTACTCATTCGAGTCACCTATAACGCTCAGGCTGCGCGTAGCGTCATCGACACGATCGTAACGTCGTTTGTCCGCGATCTCTTTTCGCTTATCGGACTCATAATCGTGATGTTTGCCCAGAACTTTCTTCTGAGTGCGATCTCAATGATTATCGGTCCTCTTGCGATCCTCAGTGTTCGCCTTGTTCTGCGGCGCGTCCGCAAAATCATGGAGGCGGAACTTGCCTCATTGGGTGAAATCGTCAATGTCGTACAGGAGACCAGCATAGGCGTACGCGTTATCAAGGCATTCTCGCTTGAGAAGCTGATGCGCCAACGCATGGACAAAGCGGTATCGGATGTCGAGCATCGCGCAAACGGGATAGCGAAACTTGAAGCGGCGACAAGCCCGATCATGGAGACGCTCTCTGGCCTGGCGATTGCGGTTGTCATCGCCGTTTCCGGCTATACAGTCCTCGAAAAAGGCGGTTCTCCGGGCGATTTGATGGCCTTCATCACTGCCCTGCTACTTGCTTATGAACCTGCAAAGCGTCTTGCACGCATGCGTGTCCAGATCGAAAGTGGCATGATCGGTGTGCGTATGATGTTTGAGGTTCTCGATGCTCCACTGACTTTGAGCGAGAAAAGCGACGCCGCACCGCTGCCAAAAGCAAGCGGCGATGTGGAGCTGAAAAACGTTGGCTTCGAATACGTTTCCGGGCAGCCGGTTTTGAAAGACGTCAGTGTCCTTTTCGAAGGGGGCAAGATGACGGCACTTGTTGGACCTTCAGGAAGCGGTAAATCCACAATTATAAATCTGATTATGCGCCTCTATGACCCGCAAAATGGATCGGTTGAGATCAACGGCACGGATTTGCGCGACGTGTCCTTTGCGAGTTTGCGAGAGCATGTATCCTATGTGGGTCAGGAAACCTTCCTGTTTTCTGGCACAGTAAAGCACAATATTTCCGTCGGCCGCGACAACGCTACGGAGGAAGAAATCATTGCTGCGGCCAAGGCCGCCAATGCGCACGACTTTATCATGAAGATGCCCGACGGTTACGACACCAAACTTGGTGAAAACGGCTCTGGTCTGTCCGGTGGCCAGCGGCAGCGCGTCGCGATCGCGCGAGCCATGCTTAGAAATGCGGATATTTTGATCCTGGACGAGGCGACAAGCGCTCTGGATTCCGAGTCCGAAGCGCTTGTCCGGGATGCTCTGGAGCGCCTCACGCTCAACAAGACATCAATTGTCATCGCTCATCGCCTTTCCACTATTAACCGTGCAGACAAAATCGTCGTCATGGATAATGGCGAAGTTGTAGAACAGGGTAGTCGCCGAGAATTGCTCTCGACGGATGGCCTCTATAAGCGCCTGCACAGCATTCAGTTCGATGCGGATGTAGCTTAAATTTAGCAGATTTATAAAGCCGCGTTGGAAAGGTTTTGTTGTGGACGCACATTCTCGAAAGATCACGCCGGTTCTTCTTGCAGGCGGGGCGGGATCGCGGCTTTGGCCGGTATCGCGCGATCAGTTGCCCAAGCAGTTCCAGCCGCTGGTCGGCAATCTTTCGACCTATCAGCAGACACTGACGCGGGTGGGTGACAAGACGCTTTATTCCGAGCCGCTGGTGATCACCAACGAGGATTTCCGTTTCTTCGCCCGCCGTCAGGCGGAAGAGATCGACCTGCCGGCAACTGTGGTTCTCGAGCCCGCCCGCCGCGACAGCGCCGCCGCCATGGCCGCCGCCGCCGTGCTGGCTGAACGTCGTGAGCCCGGATGTCTGGTGCTGGCGCTTGCCGCCGACCATGTGGTGCTGGATGCCGATAAATTTTCCGACGCCGTGAAGCTTGGCGCCAAGGCCGCCGATCAGGGCAATATCGTCGTTTTCGGTCTGGTGCCGACCGAGCCGCGCACCTCCTACGGCTATATCAAGCCGGGTGAGGCGATCGATGGCGAAGAAGATTTGAGCACCGTCGATGCCTTCGTGGAAAAGCCGGATGTGAAGACTGCGATTTCCTATCTGGAAAAGGGCTATCTCTGGAACTCCGGCAACTTCCTGTTCCGCTCCGACGTGATGATCGCCGAACTCAAGGCCTTCGCACCGGAGATTCTCGCGGCGGTGACCCAGGCAGTCGAGCAGTATGAAAGCGACCTTGGCTTCGTGCGCCTGCATCAGGCAAGTTTCGAGGCCTCGCCGAAAAACTCCATCGACTATGCGGTGATCGAAAAGACCAAACGCATGGCAGTGGTGCACGGCCATTTCCGCTGGTCGGATATTGGCAGCTGGGATGCCATCTGGGAAATCGCCGAAAAGCACGACAATGACAATGCGCTCGAAGGTGATGGCGTCTTCATCGATTCCGAGGGTTGCCTTATCCATTCCACGCAATTGCTGACGACGGTGGTGGGCGCGAAGGACTTGGTGGTGGTGGCCACCAAGGATGCGGTTCTGGTGGTGCCGAAAAACCGGGTACAGGATGTGAAGGGGCTGGTGGAGACGCTGAAGGATGGCGAACATGCGCCGAGAACGCAGAGCCACAAGCGTGTTTATCGTCCGTGGGGTTATATCGAGCATATGTATGTCGATGAGCGTTATCGTGTCGGCCACATCACGGTTGATCCCGGCCACCGCATCTCCTTCCAGAAACACTATCACCGTTCCGAGCACTGGATCATCGTGAAGGGAACGGCGACGGTGACGATTGGCGAAGAGACCCGGCTGCTGACGGAAAACCAATCTGTCTATATTCCGATCGGCCAGCCGCACCGGCTTGCCAATGAGGGGCAGATCCCTCTCGAACTGGTCGAAATCCAGACCGGTGCGTATATTGGCGAGGACGACGTCATCCGTATCGAGGATGATTATAAGAGGAAGTGACTAGCGGATGTGCTGCGGATAAAAGCAGCGATCCGGATTTCCCCTCCCCGGATAAATCAGCGCACCCTGGCGGAACGATCTTCTACGCCTTTCTAACCCTTAGGCAGTGGCGCAAGCGCCGTGTCAAGTTCACGTAACCAGGCATCTGCCGATGCGTCCGAAGGCATGCGCCAGTCCCCCCGTGGAGACAACGAGCCACCGGAGCTGGTTTTCGGACCATTTGGAACTGCGCTACGCTTGAACTGGCTCGTTTGAAAAAAGCGCCTTATGAAGACTCTCAGCCACGACCTGATGGTCTCCAGATCATAGTCTCGTCGGTCAGTATCTGCAAAGTCGGACGGCCAGTTACCCGTTTTAACATCCTTCCAAGCGTACCACGCAAGAAAGGCAATCTTGGACGGCCTCATCCCATATCGTACCGTGTAAAAGAGATTGAAGTCCTGGAGCGCATAGGGCCCCACGAAATCTTCAGTCTTCTGACTTGGTGCTTCTGCATCACCTGGCACCAATTCGGGGCTGATTTCGGTCGACAATATATTCCGAAGAACTTCGGATGCTTCCTCACCGTAAAGGCCGCGCGCCGCCACCCATCGAATAAGATGTTGAATAAGAGTCTTAGGAACCGAGCAATTGACATTGTAGTGACTCATGTGATCACCCACGCCATATGTAGCCCATCCGAGAGCAAGCTCGGAGAGATCACCCGTGCCAAGGACAATTGCGTTGTGCCGGTTTGCCAGCCGGAAAAGAAGCGAGGTCCGGGCTCCCGCCTGAACATTTTCAAAGGTGATATCGTAAATTTTTTCACCTTCGGCGGCAGGATGACCGATATCTCTCAACATCTGCATCGAAGCCGGACCTACGTCGATTTCATCAGCTGTCACCCCCAAAGCCCGCATCAAGCGCCACGCATTTGATTTCGTGGTGTTGGTTGTCGCGAAAGCTGGGAGAGTCCAGGCAAGAACATTGGAGCGAGGTAGCTTCAACAAATCCATGGCGTGGAGCGCAACCAGAAGGGCGTGAGAACTATCCAGTCCACCGGAAACGCCTATAACCACGCGTTCGATGCCACTGGCCTTCAAACGACGGGCAAGGCCTTGAGACTGTATCTGAAAAGCTTCCTCGCAGAGAGCATCAAGCTGGCTTTTGTCATCTGGAACGAAAGGAAAGCGGGCAATTTTCCGCTGCAAGCCAATATCGTTTGCGGAGGGCTGAAGATGAAAACCGATATGCCGATAATCTTTTGGTGCAAGGTCACGCCGATTCGCGACAAGGCTACCATTCCGCAACCTTTCCGCTGCCAGAAGTTCAAGGTCGATATCCGTGACAATCATGCCGGCGCTTGTAGAAAACCGCTCGGATTCTGCCAGAAGAGTTCCAGCTTCATAGATCATTGCATGGCCGTCCCAAGCGAGATCGGTGGTTGATTCACCAAATCCTGCCGCGGAATAGAGATATGCGGCATTGCAGCGAGCGGATTGCACGCGGCATAACGCGTGACGTTCGGCGGACTTGCCGATAATTGCATTGGAAGCTGAAAGGTTTGCAATAACAGTAGCGCCCGCAAGTGCAGCTAGGGACGAAGGTGGTGTCGGCACCCAGACGTCCTCGCAAATCTCAATCGCCAGCACGAAATTCTCTATATCCTGCGCAGCAAACAAGAGGTCCGTACCGATCGGAACCGTTGCCCCCAAAAGCTCAATTGTCGCACCTCTTTCAACGATTGCTCCTGATGCGAAGTGCCTTGCCTCATAAAATTCGCGATAATTCGGCAGATAGGTTTTAGGGACGATGCCCAAAAGACGACCGCGATGCAGCACAACCGCGCAATTAAGAAGGTGCCCTTGCCAGCGCACCGGCATTCCTACCAGAATCAGAGGCATAAGCGTCTCGGTGCGCTTCCGCAGCAATTCGAGAGCTGCTTCCGCCTCATCAAGCAGCGTTTGCTGATGCAGAAGATCATCAATCGAATAACCGGTCAAGCCGAGCTCGGGGAGGACAAGAAGACCAACCGACTGTTCGTTCGCTGCCTCCAATAGCGGTATTGTGGCTGCAGCATTCGCCAAAGGCGAGGCGGGCGAGACCAGATGTGACGCAACGGCACAACGAAGAAAGCCCTGCGCGTAAGCCGAAGCGAAAGTCGTGGATATAACCTGTTTATTACGCATCATTGTGTTCACTTGCATTCATGCCGCCATCAGCAACTACTCCGATGAGAAGCCAGGAGGGGCGCACCCAAAATAAGGAGGAAAATCGCGGGCGCCATTGTTTCCAATTCAGCAAAACCGCTTCGACGACGCCCTGCGCAGCGCTTTGCTCCGCCAGAATCGAAGGATCCGGACAAAAATCATGCCACATGACAAGCCCGCCGGGCCGAACCACCTGCAAGGCCTTTGCAGTGTCGTTGGCCACTACATCAGCCGTGTGACCACCGTCGATCAGGACGGTGTCGAAGAAATCGCTATCGAAAGCCGAGGTATCGAACTCTCTGCTGTCCATCAGCAACTGCGTGGCCCGAGAAGCCAGTCCTGCTTCGCGATAAAGGCGCCCTATTCGATTTCCACCATCCGTAACGCCCGATGCGTCCGAATACAAAGAACGCCCCTCGGCATCCTTTTCCCCTTCGGGAAGATTGAGTGTCCACACGTGTGCTTCGGAATGCTGTAAGCAAAGCCGCGCACCAAACCCCTCCCAGGTTCCAAATTCGAGATGATGCTTTGGGCGAAAGGCACGGTACAGTTGCTGCAACAACTTCGCATCATGCACTTCCATGCGAAACTGCGTAAGCGGCATGTTAACGAGGTTTATCGGAGCACGGAACGAGCAATCCAAACCGAGGCGTTCTCCCAACATATGAGCGTCAACAATTTCGAGTTTGTCTTTAGGCTCATCGAAACTCAATGAGGGGAGACCCTTGGCGGCCTCACTCAAGGCGATCTCTTTTTGTAAGGGATTCATCGAAGGCGACGGTGTCGTGTTGCGCCGAGCTTCGGCTTGCAGCACAACTGGCTCACTGAAACTTACTCTCGCCACGCCTGGCAGCGTAGGACCCTTTCTGATAACAATACCGCGCAGGTCCTCAACGTTATCAAGAGCTATAGCAACGGTCGTTTCCCCACCTGGGAGCACAAAAGCTTCCGATCCGATGAGTTCTGAAAAACCTTCTCTTACGCAAAGAACTCCAATATCTGCGCCGGACACGCCGACCGACAAGCGCACGATTGCCGGCCCTTCACAAACTGGTTGCACTTTCCAGATCAGGCCATAACCCCAGGCAGGTGCATCAATAATCAGATCACCAGTTTCCTCATCCACAACACCCGCACCAGCCGACTCGAATGTAGCAGCAACGTCAGCTGCTGATGCGGCTGTCGCGACAATAACCGGCGAAACATAGACAGGCTCCCGTTCATGTATAAGCCTCAGTCCATCAACGGCAACAGGTACGCCTTCAGGACGACGCAAGAGGAAATTTTCACCATCCATCACGAGAGCCTCGTGATAGCCGACTGATGCCAACCACTCGAGTGCTTGCGAGACGCTCTGCTTTCTTTCCGCCAACGCGTGGTTGAGTTCCACAAGAACCCAAGGGTTAAATTTATCGAGTGTCTGAAGAGACCCTTTCAACACTTCGAGATCGAAACTGTCCACATCAACCTTAAGAAGATCAAGCCTGTCCCACTCCAGACGCTGCATTTCCGCGTCCACTGTCGAGAAAGGAAACTCCTCTACCTCTGCGGGGCTGCCCCATACGCGGAATATCGCATCTCGACGGTTGCCTTCCGTCTCTCCCATAGCGATCTGCCGGACTTCGACATTTGAAATCCCATTGAGCTCGAGATTATGCCTGAGCATCCGATATGTTTCGGTCGGCTCGAACGCGACGACAAAACCTTCCGGCGCACAACGGCCAAAAAGGGCGGAGTAATAACCGATATTGCCCCCGACATCAAAAATACGCCAATCGCGACCGATATTGCGGACGCACCACCGTTTTGTCTGCATCTCACAATAGGGATAGTAGCCTCGCATATGTGCGTAATAGGAACCAAGCCGAATTGGCTCAGCCTCGGGAACCATCGTCCAAATCGGAGCCAGATCGAGCTGGATAGCAGGGGCCGGAGCTTCAACATCGAGACCCGGTTGAGATTCGGCGGGGCGTTGCTGTTCAAAATCCGAAGTGTACTCGGGTCGCGAGCCAGACGGCGAGTTGAGGAAGGATTGCACAATGTCCCTGATCGATCGCCGCATTTATTTCCTCCACTGTCATAACTTTGAGATCAAAAGTTTCAAGATCGTCATGATCAGCGACGCCAACAGGACGACAACCCGTCAGGGCAAAAAGATGCGCACGCCCGCAGCCTTGATTTCCGCTGACGGTATAACTGCCAAAGCCAATTGCCTGCTCCGCAACATAACCAGTCTCTTCCCGTAACTCCCGGAGCATAGCCTCAACGGCATCTTCACCGGGCTCCACATGGCCAGCCGGAAAGGTCATGGAATAACAGCGTGCGCCGTGCTTATATTGCCACAACGTTAAAATACTGCCGTCCGCCAGAATAGGCACCGCTATCGAGTAATCAGGCAAGTGAACTTGGTGATAGTCGTCGACAATGCGGCCATCCGGTAGTTCAACTGTTTCCACTGAGAGCTTTAAATATGGTGGCGCATCATGAACGGTGTGAGTTTTAACCACCTTCCAGGGCGCTGCATTGCTAGTGACACCATTTGAACTCATTACTTAGCTTTCACGCCTGATTATGACCCGCAGCAAACGTTGTTTTGCTTTACGACCAACAGTCAGGCGTAACTGGACTGAAGAATCCCCGTTGGCGGCTTCGATATCAAACGGAATCTTCAGCCAATGCGAACCTGAAATCCACAATGATTTGGAATAGCTTGACACCACTTTTTCGTCGGCAACCACTTCAAGTGAAAACTTCTGCCCTAATGAAACATCCGTCTCAATTTGCAACCGAGCAACATAGCGGCCAGTCGGAAGGTAATGGTAAGGGCCAAAACAAAGATGGCCGCCCACCCCCCGTTCTGAAACGATATCAAGCCCCTCGCGACGCGAGCCTTCCCCTGGCAACATCATCGATATCCAGTCAACTGTCGTTCCTGGAACAAATTCCTCTACCACTGATAACGATTTCTGGGGAAAAAGCTGGCGGGGATTTGCGTCGAAAGCGCCTAAGTAACCATTATAATTGTTTTCACTATAGGGGTTCGGCGGAACGAGCGCGTCAAGCGCCCAGCTATCATCCAGACCAGCTACGGAAATATCTCTTTCTCGCAACGCAACTATTAAGGCGGCTGCGCAATCGGACAGCCCAAATGTCTCATACAAAAAAATAAGCTTAAGAAAAACAGTTGTATCGCCTTGCTCGACCAACTCGTCCATCACTTCTGGATCCATGACAGGGTCGAGCATGTAAAGCGCGTCACAAAACATCACCGGCCCATCAACTGTTTGGGCAAAAATTGGGATTGCAAATCGTCCCGGCAATGCGCCCCGCGTATAACGATGAACATCCACGTCAAATAAGCGATAACCGTGATCACGCAAGAGCCTGTCAAGGTCACCCCAAACAGTGCCATGTCGATCGCGCATCTCGTGTAGTTGGGCTTCGGTAATTAAAGCAAGCGGACGCTTTGGCCCCGAAAGAAGGTCTTGAGCGCCGACAAAAACTTCGAAATCAAATCCATCGACGTCGCATTTAACCACGTCAACACGCCCAAACTCATTCGCGGCCAGCCACTCGTCAAGAGAAAGGCGTTGGTCGGCAAACCGTAGCTCCGCTCCGCGATTAAAAACATCCGCAGTAAAGGAAAGACCGGTCTTCTCTGATGCTCGATGCGCACTACTCAGCACAAATGCGCTTGAAGCCCCTCTTTTTGGCTCTGTATCTATTCGAACCGAGAGAGGAAGGGGCCGGGCCCCATTCCCAACCCACGCAGCAACGTAGCGAATATCCCGCTCGGTCCCGACCTCGGCATTCAATCGATCCACTTCTGAAACCAATGGGTCAAAACCAACCGCACGGAAACTCTCGCCAAACTGATCCCAAAAGCTATCGATTCCGCCACTGCAACCAACATCGAGCAAAGAAAGGTTCAGATTTTCGAGGAGGCCCCGCTTCTTACATTCAAGCAAGAAAGAAGAACTGTGACGGAAAGCAGATAGCGTCATGCAGACCAATCCTCCGCGAGCTTAGAAGTACGCTCGATCAGCACACCTTCGAGAGTTATTCGCGCCTTTCCGGACGAGTGGAGGCGAACCTGTAAGGGAAGCAATATATCCCGCGGAGCAACATGCAGCGGTAACCTAACCGTCGCTTTCCCTCCGAGGATATTCACTTTCGTTTCGTAAACAACTCTTTCACCTTGAATCAGATCGAGGTTGAGTCTGCATTTCCACGAGTGATCCCAGCGTCGGGACAACGTCAAATCTATGCGATAGTTTCCAGGAGGCAGATGGGCATAAGGCCCGAAAAAAATGTGACCGACTTCGTCGTTCGAGCGGATAACATCCTTTTCCCGGGTACCCGCCGCACCAGCGCGCATTTCTGAAGTCCAATCATCCACTTCCTTGAATATAGACTGAAGTAGATAACCATGGCGTAGTCGCGCAGAAAATGGCGTGCGCCCGCAACCGATGAAACGCTGCATCAGCGATTCAAAGCGATTATGAACCGCGTTGACGCCAATGAAGCGCCTTGGTTCCTTTTTTTCTGCCAAGTGCTTATGCTCGGCGCCTATTGCAGCAAAAAATCCATTGAGAACGCTAGTAAGATCTTCTCCTTCAGCCTTATCCGGCAAACCAAAATTGATAACAAACGCATCAGCTTGAGTAAGTGTGGCCGAAGATTCCGAACCTGCTTGCCACACCGTCACTCGATTGGAGAAACCAAGTTTGTCCCAACAACGGCTGAATAGAGTAAGCACTTGGTCCTGTAGGCCGATCCAGACAACTCGCGTTTCTCGCGGAGCATTCGCAAATAGATCGACGAGAAATGGCAAAACGTGTTCCGGCGTACCGATTTCGCGATCATAGGATTCTGAACGATATCTCGCTTCCAACGGCTGCTTGAGCGGCGTGCCTATCGCTTCTGCAAGAGCACTACGATACGCAGTATTTATCGTATCCGTCAGGCGGATTTCTTCCAAATCTATTCCGTTCAGCCCCCAAAACTCTGACTGCTCAGGAATGTCAGGCTGCGCTACCCTATTAATAAATCTCTCGGGATCATTCTCCACACTCTTGTGCGCGTGCATTGGAGTTGTCTGACGAGTGTGATCACAATGATAACCAAAAACCGCAGGCACGGCATCGCTGACTTTTCCATGAAGCATTACAAGCCGCTTCGAAATATTTGAGTCGACGTGCCACCCTAAGAGCATCTGCTCATCAAATCCGTGGATACTAAAGAGATCTTCACGCCTCATGAGCTGAAAGTCGCCAGGTGCATCATAAAGAATGGAGTCAGCGCCGTAGACAATTTCGTTGAGATGGAGGTTCTCTCCCACCGCACGCGTTTCAGCTATAACCCCAGCCGGATCAAGCCGGTCGAAGCTCTCCCATAGTGTTTCAGGTATCTCGAAACGAGGCGTGCAGTAAAACCCGTCCTTCAGTCCCGCCAGCTGCTCCGAGAGGGACTGCGACCCCCGCGGAACGAATATCATGTCCGTGTTTGTCGACAGTATCCAGCGGTTTGCAGGATTGGACCGTCTGACCGCAGCGTTGCGCGAAATGGGTTCAAGGGCCTTCAGATGCGTACGGGATGCGAAAAGCTGATTATGAAGGCTGGGCCTTATGCGGATAATCCGCAAAAGACGTTTCGCACGATCCGTCAACGTGTCACAGATCGCCTCCGGGAAGGTCGGGAAATCGTCCGGCGTGTTGTAGTCGACGAAAAGAATTTCATCATTTTCGTCAGTCAGTACTTCCGCCATGCAATTCAGGCTGAGAGCAGCCCGCTTGTGGAGATTATAGCCGTAGCTATCGTTCCTTCCGTAGAGAACGATCGATATCATGGCATTACCCGGTTGTGTTTCGCCGCTGCCGCATCTGAGAGCCAATCCCCCATACCAGGTCTGATCAGCGTTATTGCGGCTGAGAGCTTTGCGGCGTCAACGACGCGCCACGGGTCAATGACCGCCTTAGGCCCCGCCGCCGCTATATCGAGATTGCGATAGGCTTTCCACGGCGTCACAATGGCAACCACATCTGCTCCCGCCATGGCGCTTTCTGCATCCATCTTGATCACAATGCCGTCGGCAATTTGATCCGGAAGGCTGACAAGCGCTTGCGGATCCGTAATCCGCACACGATAACCTATGCTAATCAGCTTGTGGGCGAGCGCCAGTCCCTGGCTTTCCTCAATCACCGGCGTTTCCGGCTTATAGGAGAGGCCGAGAATCGCAACTTGCGCCCCTGGATCAGCCGATGCTGATATGGCCCGCACAAGACGTTCGGTCTGATGATCATTGATCACATCAGTCGCTTCTGCAAGGTCCGTACGTGCGCCCAAGCTGCGTCCAAGTGCAGCAAATGCCTTGTTATCACGCGGGAAACAGGGACCACCATAACCGATGGCTCCCTTGATGTATTTCTTTCCGATACGGCTATCCGCACCGAGAGCATCCGTCACCACGTCTGCATCTGCACCATCGAGATGGTCGCACATGTCTGCGATCATGTTCGCATAGCTGATCTTGGTGGTTACGTAGGTGTTGACGGCGATCTTGCAAAGTTCCGCATTGACCCAGTTCATGCGCTGGAATTCGGGACCGCTCTCCGTCGAGCCACGGTAGACGCTCTCGAGCATATCCCCGGCCTTGGGGTCGCTTTCGCCAATGAGAATCATGTCTGGATAAAGCATGTCGCGAACGACAGTACCGAGCGCGATGAACTCCGGATTATAGCACAAACCGAGGTCCGAACCCACTGTGCGACCCGATGCACGCTCAAGCGTTTGCCTCAGAACACCGCCCGTAGAACCAGGCATAACAGTGGAAGTGACAACCACATTGTGATAGCCGATCTTGTCATGCAATGCGGCACCGATGCTCTCAAGAGCGGAGATCACATAATCATTGCGGAAAAATCGGTCCGGCCCACTTGGCGTCGGGACGATGATGAAAGTGACGTCCGACGAAAGCACTGCCTCCCGCATGTCGGTCGTCGCCCGAATGCGCTCACCATGCTCGGTGATCAACGCCTGGAGTTGCGGCTCGGGAACTGGCGCTACACCACGATTGATTGAATCCACGAATGCGGAATTCAAATCCATACCAATGACGTCAAAGCCCTTTTTGGCAAAAACGGCAAGCATGGGCGCACCAAGTTTACCCAGGCCTATAACGGAGAGTTTCGGCTTCATCTTCATATCTCGCTACGGATCGGGCCGTTGGCCGTCACTTGTTTTTTCCACGCGCAAGCTCAGCCTGGCACGCAATCCAGGGATAGGTGCGGGCCAGGCCCTGCTCAAGCGTAAGGCTTGGCTCCCATCCCAGCTTCTCCCGAATGAGGTCATTATGGGAATTGCGCCCACGTACACCTTGCGGGCCAGGGATATTGCGAATTTCGAGATTCTTGTCGGCAACCCGCATCGTAATCCGGGCAAGTTCATTGATCGAAACCATTTCTTCCGAGCCAATATTCACCGGCCCGGCGAAAGTTTCGCATCGAGTCAGCCGCAGAGTTGCCTCAAGGCACTCATCGACGAAGAGGAACGACCGTGTCTGCAGGCCGTCGCCCCAAATTTCGATTGCACCGCCGGATTCGGCCTCTGCGACCTTGCGGCAGAGCGCCGCCGGCGCCTTCTCGCGTCCTCCGACCCAGGATCCTTCCGGACCGAAGATATTATGATAACGCGCGACACGGCATTCCATGCCATGGTTGCGGTTATAAGCGAGATAAAGACGCTCGGAAAACAGTTTTTCCCAGCCATATTCGCTGTCCGGATTTGCCGGATAAGCGCTGTCTTCCCGCGTTACCGGAGCATTCGGGTCCGTCTGATTATGTTCGGGATACATGCAGGCCGAGGAACTGTAAAAGACCCGCTTTATGTTGCGGCGAAAACAGGCATCCAGGACGTTGAGATTGATGGTAGCCGAATTATGCATGATATCGGCATCATTCTCGCCCGTAAAAATATACCCTGCGCCGCCCATATCGGCAGCAAGCTGGTATACTTCGTCAAATCGGCGATCGATCACCGCACGACAATTGGATTGCTCCCGAAGGTCTGCAATGACGAAATCGTCAGCCTCCGTTGCGGCATATTCCGGGTATTTGAGGTCGACCCCCCTTACCCAAAAGCCTTCGCGCTTCAGGCGCTTGACCAGATGTGCGCCGATAAATCCACCTGCTCCACAGACGAGTGCCGTTTTCATGTGTCTCTTCCCAACAAGAAAAATCCGCAATTATGCGCCCGCAGCAGCTATCAGATTATGTTGGAAGTTTTCAATAGGTTTCGAATTATTTCCGATTTTTTCAGAATGTTTCTGCGTCAACCGACATCAATCGATTGCACAGCCACGCCCTTTACGTTAGGAGGCCCTAAAAAAGCATAGCAAGGATGATGGCATGCGCGACGGAGTAATCGCAAGATTGCGCCCGTGTTTAAGCGCAGCCCGCCATAATAAACGCACGATCAAAGAGCGATGGACCGTTGAACTTCGATACCCGAAAAATCCTCGTCGTTGACCTGGACGGAACCCTTCTCCGCACCGACATGCTGTACGAAAACTTCTGGTCGGCCTTTGGTTCAGATTGGCGCTGCCTTTTCAGTACAATTTCCGCGCTACCACGTGGACGAGCTCACCTTAAACGTCACCTCGCAGACGCCGCAACCGTGGATGCCCGGGCACTACCTTACAATAACAAGGTACTGGCCTATATCGAGGAATGGCGAAACGCTGGCGGTCGTGTCGCCCTCGTCACAGCTTCTGATCAGCAGGTGGCGCAGGCGATAGCGGATCATCTCGGTATCTTCGATGAGGTTCACGGCTCTGACGGCACGCGAAATCTGAAAGGCGCGACAAAAGCCGCATTCTTGGAGGAGCGTTTCGGACAAAGCGGCTTTTTCTATATGGGGGATACTGCCGCCGATCTGCCCGTATGGGAGTGCGCAGAAAAAGCGATTACAGTGGATGCGCCTAAAAAAATACGCACGAAAGTCGAGGCTCTCTGCGACGCGGTGGAACACCTTCAGAGCGAAAGAGAGACCATTAAACCGTATATAAAGGCACTCAGGCCTCACCAGTGGCTAAAAAATCTTCTAGTATTCGTACCTATGCTTGCTGCTCATAAATTTGATGGGTCTGCAATTGCATCATCCATAACGGCTTTTGTATGCTTCAGTCTGATCGCTTCAGGTGTATATATCCTGAACGATCTCCTCGATCTCTCTGCAGATAGGGCGCATCCTCGAAAACGAAACAGACCATTTGCTGCAGGCACCGTGCCTATAGCACACGGAACCTTGATGGCAGGAGCACTTGCAGGTTTCGGTTCATTTCTGACGATTTTTATCGGCTGGGAATTTCTGGTCGTCATGATTGGCTACTATCTGCTGACGACGGCTTATTCACTCTATCTCAAGCGGCTGATTGTCATCGATATCTGTATGCTCGCCGCCCTTTACACAATACGGATTTTTGCCGGCTCGGTGGCAACATCGATTGAGCTGTCCATCTGGCTATTGGCCTTCTCTGTCTTCTTTTTCCTGTCGCTGGCAGCCATAAAAAGGCAGGCCGAATTGATAGATAGTGCCGAGCGGGGCAATCTGAAGCCAAGTGGCAGGGGCTATCATGTCGACGACTTGCCGATAATCTCGATGATTGCGATTGCCGCTGGTTACGTGTCCGTGCTAGTCATGACACTCTATGTCAACTCTCCAGCAGTGATAGAGCTATATGCGTGCCCGGAGGCGCTGTGGGGCGTGTGCGCCACACTTCTGTATTGGATCACCCGCGCCGTTATGATCGCGCATCGTGGCCTGATGCATGACGATCCGGTCGTCTACGCGGCTAAAGATAGCACCAGTCAGATATGCGCGCTCATAATCCTGGCCTTCACGCTGGGAAGTGCATTATTATGACACTTGGTACTCTGACTTTTCGCTACGCGATATTTGCGGTCATAGCGACGATTGCAAACCTCGCAACCCAACGAACCGTTCTTCAGCTTGGAATTACCGGTGCCAATTTTATCGCCGCCATTGGGATGGGGACAATCGTAGGCCTCATCATAAAATATGCGCTCGACAAGCAATGGATTTTTTACGATCAAGATATGGGATTGAAAAACAATACCCGTAAATTCACGCTCTATACGATTATGGGCGTTCTCACTACACTGATATTCTGGGGAGCCGAAACGGCGTTTTGGTTAATATGGCAAACTGATCGTATGCGTGAAATCGGCGCCATCGTCGGGTTAGCTATCGGGTATATTGTCAAGTACAATCTCGACAAGCGCTTCGTCTTCAACGACAAGCGCAAAGAGGTCGCGTTATGAAAGTCTCTGGCTGGGGCCGATATCCATCGGTAGACACCCAACTTTGTTTTCCGCGGGATGTCGAGACACTCTCTGCTTTGATGAGTTCCAAGCACAGCGTAATAGCTCGCGGCAACGGCCGCGCCTACGGCGATAGCGCGGTTAATCCATTCAGTACTGTTTCGATGAAATATTTTGATCGAATGCTCTCGTTCGAGACCAAGACTGGTCAACTTGTCGCCGAATCTGGAACCCTACTGAGCGACATCATCAAGACATTTCTACCCAGAGGTTGGTTCCCGATGGTCACGCCGGGAACGAAATTCGTTACCCTCGGCGGCATGATCGCTGCAGATGTCCATGGCAAGAACCATCACAAGGAAGGCAGCTTCAGAACCTGTGTGGACTGGATAGATGTCCTAGGCATTAATGGCGAGATTATTCGATGTTCTCAGGAAACGAATATCGATCTTTATGAACATACCCTGGGCGGAATGGGACTGACGGGCATCATTTTACGTGCAGCGATACGTCTCAGACCGGTTGAAACTTCCTGGATACGACAGACAACCATTCCCGCTCCGAATCTTCAGGCGGCAATGGAAGTATTCGCGAAACACAAAAAATCCACTTACTCAGTCGCCTGGATCGATTGCCTTGGGCAGGGAAAGAACCTGGGGCGCTCTCTGATCATGTTGGGCGAACACGCATCGATATCTGATCTCTCTGCGCAACACGCCGGCGCACCATTTGCGCGCCCAGAGAAACACGAAATCAGATTGCCAGTCACGCTGCCTTCCGGTGTCCTAAACCGCATGAGCGTAAGTCTCTTCAACAACCTATATTATAAAATGGGTACCAGGAAAATCGGAGAGCATCTTGTTGATTACGATACATATTTTTATCCGCTAGATGCAATCCTTGGCTGGAACCGAATATATGGCCGAAAGGGGTTCGCGCAATTTCAATGCGTCCTTCCTCTTGACAGTTCCGAAAAAGGACTTAGCGCCCTGCTTGAGGCCATTTCGCTCGCAGGAGCCGGCTCTTTCTTGGCCGTTCTTAAAAGGCTAGGCCCGCAAGAAAGCAAATTTTCCTTTCCCATGGAAGGATATACTCTCGCTCTGGACTTTCCAATATCAAGGAAAACTCTCCGTTTGCTGGAGCGACTTGACGAAATTGCCGTTGAAAATGGTGGGCGCTTCTACCTGGCGAAAGACAGCCGCATGTCGGCATGCACGCTGCGGAATTCGGATCCACGTGTCGAAAAATTTATAAAGAAGCGAGATGAGAACGGCTGGAGAAGCCAATTTGTTTCGTCTCAGGCAGAAAGGCTCTCCATATGACGACACCATCCGTCCTTATTATAGGTGCCCGGTCGGATATCGGCAAAGCCGTTGCCCATAAATTTGCTGCGGCGGGATACGCTATCCAAATGGCAGCGCGTAATGTCGAAAGCCTAGACATCGACAAACGCGATATCGAGCTGCGCTATGGTGCTAAGGTAACACTGCATGAATTTGACGTACTTTCAGTGGAGACCCACGAGGAATTCGTGAGCGGCCTTCCACAAATGCCTGACGTTGCAATATCGACGATCGGACTGATGGGGCAGCAGGAGAAAAGCGAACGCGATCCTGTTGCAGCAGGCAAGGTTATGCGTAGCAACTATGAAGGCCCCGCAAGTATCCTTGCACTACTCGCCAATCACTTTGAACAAAGAGCCTCTGGCACGCTTGTTGGTATCAGTTCCGTTGCGGGAGAGCGAGGTCGTGCAACAAACTACGTTTATGGTTCCGCCAAAGCTGCGTTCACCGCGTTTCTATCCGGCTTGCGCAACCGCCTAGCCAAGCGTGGCGTCCATGTGGTTACGGTGTTACCAGGATTTGTCGCAACTAAAATGACGGAAGGAATGGACTTGCCTGCGGCTCTGACAGCCGATCCGAAAGAAGTCGCAATTGCGATTGAACGCGCTGTTCTAAGCAAAAAAAACGTCGTTTACGTACGTCCCATCTGGCAGCTGATCATGATGATCATTCGCAATATCCCGGAGCGGTTTTTTAAAACGATGAAGTTATGACAATGCAGAATAGCGTTTCTATTCAGGCGTTTAAATCACTTGATCGGTACAGAAGTGATATACGCTCCAAAATCGCACTTTTATCTCCCGTTCTACTGATAGCTTTAGCGATACTTGCAGCGGTCGGAGCTTTGAGTTACTCTCGCGGATTTTGGCTGGGGATGCAGGGTTGGGGAGTCTTCAACTGGTATGTCGACTATGGAAGTGGCTTTATAAAGCGCGGACTCATTGGGACGATCACCTCTCCGTTCCTCAGCGGCCATACTCCGGCTTTTGTTGAGACGTTTGTGTCGACCCAACACCTGGTTTTGTGTTCGCTTCTTGGAATAGGGCTTATTTGGATGGCAAGCCGGACGTTGATTGTCGATGTGCGATCCGCGTTTCTTGTTTGGTTATGCTTTGCAACATCACAATTCCTGCCCACATTGGCCTATAATAGTGGCTATCTAGACATACATCTGTTCATACTTTTGTTCCTTGCAACCATCATGTGGAAAAATGGAAAATTTCTTGCTCTTGGAATAATAGGTCTAGTTGGGCCATTGCTGCATGAGATGTTCGTTTTTTTGTGGCTGCAAATTCTTGTTTTGAGCCTGACTCGAGCACGTCATGGCTTGAAACCATTTGAAATTATCGCCGTACTCGCGCCCTTTGCTTCCGTATTACTTATAATATCATTTCACTCGCAAAACGCTGTGGCTTTGGAACTGGCGGAAGTTCCGGTAGACGCAGAGATGCGCGCGGTTTTGTTTAGGCAGCAGTTCGGACAAACGACCGTCGCAGCAATTGCTCAAATGATAAAAATGTTCCGAGAAGACGCCGTCAACGTGATTTCCGCCACCTCGTACTTTTTGCTGCCGACATTTGCGATCTTCGTATTAAGCTGGCAGCGTTGGCGCGCGAGCGGCCCTGATTGGCCATGGCGGTTTGTCGCGTTGACTTTGGCAACGCTAAGCCCGGTTCTAGTGTTGCTGGTCGCCTGGGATCTCTCCCGCTTTCTCGTGATGACAACGTTCTGTGGGGTTCTCGCGTTTTGGGCACTTGATAAGGGGAATAAGACCTAATGCCGCGTTTTTTCCAAATAGCTATCATTGGAATATGCATAGTAAATCTAATGACGCCCTTTTCCTATGCCTATTTCCATACCCTGTACGTATTTCCATCCGTTATTCAAAACAACACCCTAGCGGATATCATGAAGAATTGGAGTGGCTGGTACAATCGGGAAACCACCAATTAGGGGAGCCGCCCGGGGGCGCATTAAAAACCGGCCTCGGGGCAAACAAAAAGAATAAGAGATTCAGTCTTTCAACTGATTAAATACCGATAGAAGTAAATCTGTCGATCTCTCCCAATTAAATTGCCCCCGAAGTCTACTCGCTGTTTGACTCCGAATCTCGGCGTCTGGCGGAGTGTTCGCTAATTGCTGCATCGCACGTGCCCAATCATCTGGTTTATCCGCGCTACAGAAGATTACCATGCCCGACAACAGTTCCGTCATAGCAGGTCGCGCACTACAGATGCACGGAACTTCAAGCATCAACGCCTCGAGTGGAGGCAGACCAAAGCCTTCATACAAACTTGGGAAAAGCAACCCTTGGGATTGCTTCAATACTCTGGCCAGTTGCCCATCTGTCAGACGGCCGACCGTGTGTATTTTTCCTCGGCTATCAGAATTCAGCTCTGTAGAGAATCCCTTGGGAGATTTTCCAACAATCACCAAATGATAGTCACGGGCTTCCCCGAGGCTCATGGCCTTAATAACGACGTCGATATTCTTATGGTAGTCATTGGAACCTATGCACACGAAATATGGTGCGTCGGGCGTGAGCAGGTCAACGCTCTCATCTTCTTCCCACTCAAATACATCGACGCCGTTATAAACGACGTGAATCCTTTCCTTCGGGACACCAATGATGCGTGAAATATCTTCCGAACTGCTTTCACTGACCGTTACAATGAGATCGGCTTTTCTTATCGAATGAATGTATCTTTGTTTCCATTCATCAATGGTTGATTTCTGGAATATGCCCTCAAAAAGCAGAGGAATGACGTCGTGCACCATCACAACCGATCTAGGAGGAAGATCAGAGGGACACCAATGCACGGACGGGAAAAAATGGATAGGCTTTTCACAGGCCGGCCCAACGTCAAGTGTCGCAAGAGCCTGCCGCCTTATTAATTCCCTGAGTATATCACGCGCAACTCTGCCGACCCCCGCCTGTCGACCAGGGTTCCCGTCCCAAACTGAATGTTAAGCCCCTCGACAGACAACGGAAAATATTCAGGACAATCGACAGATTCCCCCGACCTAGACACGGTTCCTTGTTTCGGAAAACGCTTCCGTATAGCTTTTCTTATTATGCGTTCGGGATTAAGTGAACGAAGCGTCTCGCTGAAGCTGGCTTTGCCACTTTTGCTTTGTCCCCCACCGACGCGACCTCCACTCAAATGTGTTGATATGACATCATTTGCAACACGATTAACCACTTCTTGAGCGTATTTCGAAGCCAACAGGTAGTTGAGTTCTTTGGCAACTTTCAGCTCTTCTTCGTGATTCAGCAGATCAAGGGCCATTACTTGCCTTTCCAAAGAGTGACCATAGTTTTAGCGCTTCCCATTTTTTAGCCTGCGACACGGAAAAGCATTATCCTGTTTAAAACACGGGAATAAAAAGGCCGAAAGATGAAACTCATTAGTCAAGAATGCAAGTTCCCTCTGGCTTGCCCAGGTAATTGGTGTCTTTTTCCAATCACCCGCCCCCAGCACCGCCTCCGCCTCATAGATGGCGCAGACGATATGATAGAATGTACTGGCCGGTGCCGGCTCGTCGAGCATCGGCTTGTCGGCCGGCCATTTGTCGAACCACAGCCCTTTGACCGGCGTGTCGAGGAAGGGCTGCAGCGCGCCGATGGCTCTGAGGCCAGAGGCGAGGTAACGCTGCCTCTCCTCGCCGGACGTGACACTGGCAAGACGCACCGCCGCCTTCAACCATTCCGTCTGCGGCCATAGCCGCGCCAGCCCGTCATGCACCGAAAAATCATCATAGAGGCTCATGACCGCCACCTTGCGGCGCGGGCAGATGCCGTGCTCCTCGCCGATCTCGAACAGGCGCCTGGCCTTGGTGATCGCCGCCTCATTGTTGCGCAGGCTGCCCCAGCGCACCAGAAGCCATGCCCATTCGAACTGATGGCCCGGCTCCATGATGCGGCCTTTGTCGCCCTCATAGGGTGCCCAGTCATGGCCGAAGAATTCCCGCAGGCCTCCATTGCCGCTATCGATGAAGCGGTTCAGCGCAAGATCGGCGATCTCATCGGCCAGAGCCGACCAGGGACCTTCCGGGTCCTGTACTTCCCAGGCAAGCATCGCCTCGAAAAGATGCATGTGCGGATTGGAGCAGAGCGGCGTGCGCGGTGGGTTTTCCTCCTCGAAGCCGGCGACGGGATGTTTGTAGTCGCGCTTGAGGATAGCGAGAATATCGAGCGCCCGGCCGCGCATCTCGTCCTTGCGATCGGGAAGGGCGGCCGCCGTCTGTGCGGCGGCGAACAGCGCAAAAGCCTGATTGTAGAGATCGAAGGAGGGGTCGATCAGCCTGCCGGTCTGGTCGGCGAGGTTGCCGTAAAGACCATTGTCGAGGCGATAGACCTTTTCGAACCAGCTCAAACCATGCAGCAGCGCGTCTTTCCAGGGTCCCTGCCAGCCGTGCTGGCCGGCTGCGGCGAAACAATAGGCCTGGCGCGGCTGGACACGGGCGCGGCGGTCATCGGAAAAAATCGGTTTCGCATCCTGGCCGAGGCGCTCGTAAAAACCGCCGTCCGGCCGGGCTGAACCCGCCTCCCACCACAAGGGCAGGGCGTCCTCATCCAGCCATTTCCGTAATGTTCCGATTTCTTCGGCAAGCGCCTGCGCGATACTCGGAAATTGCACAGTCATGCGTCAACTCTCTGTTTTACGTCGTGGTAGGGGACGAATACGCCAAGGAAACCCATAAGCAAACGCTTGAATTTATGTTTTGTGACGCTGTCAACCACAAATACTATTCATTTGCTCTCCCATAAAGCCCACAGCACGCGACGCGGGGACCGGCATTGTCCGGCTCCCGCCTGGCAATGGAACCGACCCCGCGACTCTTGAAAGTCGGCGCTGTGGTCAAACCCGGCATTGATGGCCCTGGCAGTGAGCGCCAAATCGTGAAAGCATTTGGCATTTGAAATCATCTGGGACCAGGGACACAATGACGGCAATCGAAAAACTGGCGGAAAGCTTCATAACAGCGAGCAGCGAGGGGGCGAAGATTTCTCTGGCGGCGGTGCAGGCGATGGGTCTCATTCCAGGTACGCTTGTAGAGGCTATGGCGGTCCAGCAGGCGTTTGCTGAAAGCTGGGCGGAACCGGTTGCTGGCTGGAAATTGGCGATTCGCCCGGATGGCGAGGCCATCGCGGCGCCCATGTTCAATTGTGTGCGGGTCGATGAAGCCAATGCCGCTTCTTTTCCGCGGGATGGCACCGAAGGCATTGAAGTCGAGATCTGCTTTACCCTTTCGGCGGATATTCCCGCTGCGGCAGCCGGGCCGCTGACAAGGGCGGACCTTTTTGGATATATCGACAAGGTCCATCTTGGCGTTGAACTTCTTCGCTACAGGCTGGTGGAGAAAAATCAGGTGCCGTTTCCGCTTTTTCTCGCGGATCGCCTCGCCAACCATGGCTTCGTCATCGGCCCGGAGGTCGATAAAGGCATCGTGGACGTCTTTGCCGGAAATTGCGAGAACCCACCTCAGCTCAGTGTTACCGAGGGGCCGGTGTCGCTGTTCGATGCCACGGTAAAACATCCGAATGGTGATCCGCTCGCACCGCTTGTCGCCTTTGCCAATGCGGCACTCAACAAGGGCAATATGCTCAAGGCTGGTAACGTTGTAACGACAGGTAGTCTCTGCGGTGCGATATCGAGTACAATTGCTAGCAAGACGCAGATCACACTGAGATCGGTTGGCGCTTTCACATTGTCCGGTCCGAAACCATAGGTAGCGGTTCCAGACGCCTCATTCTCCAGTCCCATTCTATCTTCATCAGGGTCGCACGTTCTAATGCCCCGCTAGATTATCTCACCCGCCCGTATTCACCCAGAAAATCGAGCAACGCCCGAATACGGGACGGGAGGAGCCCGCGCTGGCCGGCATAAACGGCGTGAAATATCTCCGTTTCACCCGTATCAAGATGATCGAGGACCGATATAAGCCGGCCAGCGGCGATATCCTCCCGCACGGTGAAGGCAGCAGCGCGAACCAACCCAACACCTGCAAGAGCGAGATGGCGAAGGCCCTCGCCATCGCTGACCTGCACGCGTCCCGTCGCGGGAATGACGACGGTCTTTCCGGCATCCCGCAACGGCCACCCGTCGATTGACCGGGCATAACCGAACCCGAGCCGATTGTGATTTTCCAGATCGGTTATGGTTTGCGGCACGCCGCAGCGCTCGAGATAATCCGGGGCGGCGGCAATGATCATCCTTGTCTCACCGAGTTTCCGGGCAACGAGAGTTGAGCTCTTCAGGGGTCCGGCACGCACCGCAACATCCATGCGCTCCGCAAGGAGGTCGACCACCATATCCGTCTGGACGATATCGAGCGTGACGCCCGGATGAAGCGCCAGAAACCGTGGGAGGATGGGCGCAAGAATATGTGTTGCATAAGAAGCGCTGGTGTTGATCCGCACCCGGCCGACGGGCTGTTCGCCCTCACCGGCAGCCCGTTCGGCCTCTTCGAGATCGGCAAGGATGCGGGTGGCCCTTTCATAGAAGGCGCAGCCCTCCGGCGTGATCTGAAGCTGCCGGGTGGAACGGTTGAGCAGGCGCACGCCCAGGCGGCCTTCCAGCCGTGCGATCAGCTTGCTCACCGCCGAAGGTGTCATGTTCGCCGCTGCAGCCGCGCGGGAAAAACCGCCGAATTCGACGACCCGCACGAAGATTTCCATCTCCCCTGCCCGGTTGATATCCAGTCGCGCCATGATGATTTCATCTCACAAGTGATAGTATTTTCGGCATTCTATTTCATTGAAGATTGAGCGTCTATCTTCAGACGGCGATTGAGACACATCACAATCCTCGTCTGCCTGATCACGGGATGGGCAGAGCGCGATGCTTTAAAGCGACCCGCCCGCGACTATTTCGAAGCAACAAAGGAACGCCCCATGGAATATCGCCATCTCGGCCAATCCGGCCTGAAAGTGCCAGTCTTGAGTTTCGGCGCCGGAACTTTTGGCGGCTCCGGCCCGCTCTTCAGCAACTGGGGCAATTCAGACGCGACGGAAGCCCGGCGCCTGATCGATATTTGTCTGGAAGCCGGCGTCAACCTGTTCGATACCGCCGATGTCTATTCCAATGGCGCATCCGAAGAAGTGCTCGGCGAAGCCGTCAAAGGAAGGCGCGACAGCGTTCTGATCTCGACCAAGACCAGCCTGCCGATGGGCGACGGGCCGAACGAGGCGGGCTCGTCGCGCTTCCGGCTGCTGCGCGCGGTGGATGACGCCCTGCGCCGCCTAAAGACCGACTATATCGACATCCTTCAGCTTCATGCCTTCGATGCCTTCACGCCGGTTGAAGAAGTGCTGTCGACGCTCGATACGCTCGTCCGCTCCGGCAAGGTGAGATATACCGGCGTGTCAAATTTTTCAGGCTGGCAGATCATGAAATCGCTTGCCGTCGCGGACCGATATGGCTGGCCGCGTTATGTGGTCAACCAGGTTTATTATTCCCTGATCGGCCGTGACTACGAGTGGGATTTGATGCCGCTCGGCGCCGATCAGGGTCTTGGCGCAATGGTCTGGAGCCCGCTTGGCTGGGGGCGGTTGACCGGAAAAATCCGCCGCGGCACGCCGCTGCCCGAAGGTAGCCGCCTGCATGAGACCGCCAGCTTCGGCCCGCCCGTGGATGATGAACATCTCTACCGCGTAGTCGATGCGCTCGACGCTGTCGCGGAAGAAACCGGCAGGACGGTGCCGCAGGTTGCCCTCAACTGGCTGCTCAGACGCCCGACTGTTTCCACGGTGATCATCGGCGCGCGCAATGAGGAACAGCTTCGCCAGAACCTCGATGCCGTGGGATGGGAACTGACGTCCGCACAGGTAGCGAAGCTGGACGAGGCCAGCGAGACGACTGCTCCCTATCCGCATTTCCCGTATCAGCGCCAGGCGGGTTTTGCCCGGCTTAATCCACCGGCCATGACACGTCAGACTATGCCGTTCTAAGGCAGGGTCAGGCCGCCTGAACTACAGGCGGCCTGACAGATGCGGAGCTTCAGGCGGCTTTGTTGGCGGAGCCTGCGTCCACCCGGCCGGAAAACCAGTTTGCCAGAATTGCGCCGGAAATATTGTGCCAGACGCTGAAAATGGCGCTTGGAACCGCGGCGAGAGGTGAGAAATAGGCCGTGGCAAGTGCCGCGCCAAGGCCCGAATTCTGCATGCCCACCTCGATCGCGATGGCCTTGCGCTTGGCAAGTGACAGGCCCGTTGCCTTTGCCGCGAGGTAACCGAGGAGATAGCCAAGCCCGTTATGCAGCACGACGACGGCAAAAATCATCAGCCCGGACTGGGCGATGGACGCCTTGGATCCTCCCACCACCGCCGAAACGATGAGGACGATGCCGATGACGCTCACTAACGGCAATGCCGGAACGGCAGCCTTGACGAGACCGGGCAGCAGCTTCTGCAGGGCGGCGCCGAGAGCGAGCGGAACCAGAACGACCTTGACGATGCTGAGGAACATGGCCCAGCCGTCAACCGGCAGAAACTGGCTCGCAAACAGCCAGACGAGGAATGGAGTCACCAGCGGCGCGGCAAGCGTGGTGACCGATGTGCAGGCAACGGACAAGGCGACATCGCCCTTGGAGAGATAGGTCATGACATTGGAAGATGTTCCGCCCGGGCAGCAGCCGACCAGAATGACGCCCGCCGCGACTTCCGGAGGCATGGGAATGATGCGGGTGAGCAGCACCGCCAGAAGCGGCATGATGAGAAACTGCCCGAGCACGCCGATCGTCACATCGAACGGCCTTTTTACGACTTCCCTGAAGTCATCGACCGAAAGTGTGAGCCCCATGCCGAACATGATGATCGACAAGAGCGTCACGATCCACGGTGCGATCTGCTTGAACGTATCCGGAAAAAAGAAGCCGAGTACGGCAAACAGGATGACCCAGATGGCAAAGGTCTTGCCAACGAACGCCGAAAGGCTTGCCAGCGATTTCATATCTTTACTCCCTAATGAACACGAGACCCCGTCTAGACTCCAAGGGGGTCGTGTCAAGGTCACTCCGGGGGCAAAGGGTCAGAACCGGTAAGTCAACCCGACGACCGGTCCACTCAGTCGGGAATCGAAAACGTAACCATCGTGGGAGTAATCCACGTCAAGCACCTTGTAGCCCGCCGAGACCGACGATGTGTCGGTAAAGACATAGTTGACCGTCGCGAGCGCTGACCAGGTGAGATCGGATCCTGCTCCGAAACCGCCGATATCCACCTGTCCCTGAACGGACAGCTTGTCCGTCAGGCTGAAAAAGGCCCGCGCGCCGATGACGGGGTCCACCCAGCCGAAGCTCTCCCTATGGCTGGCGGAAACACTGCCGATCAGGGGATGGCTGGCAGTGACCGCAACGTCATTGGAAATGTGCCAGAAGCGCGCGCCGGCAAGCGCATCGAGAGAAAATCCGTCCGCATCGATGACACGGTAACCCGCCTGCAGCGTCGCCATGAATTCCTGTGTGTCCACATTCGCACCAACAGCGGCACCGGCCGGCAAGGTTGGCAAACCCGGAATTTGCAGCGCCGGCAACGGACCGGTTGCCTTGCTGTCGGTGGTATCGACATACATCAAATCGCCGGAAAGGACGAAACGGTCGTAACGCCCCCAGATGTTGAGAAACCCACCGAAATTGAGATCATCCATGACATCTGAAAAGGATTTCTCCACATGCAGGGTCGGTGCCCGTCGGAACGGCGATATGTTGCCATTCAACCCAGTCGCCCAGAGATAGCCCGTAGCCTGAAACGCCCAGTCGGTCCCGTTATCAACCTTCACGGGTGCGGCAACAACGTCGTCCGCACCTGCGGCCGCGGTTGCGGAAAAAGCCATAACGGCTGCAAAAACTGATAATTTTAGCAATGCCTTCTCCCCAACTAATCGCCCGTAGCTAAACCTATTTGACTCCCGCCAACAAGTCCGATTTTCTATCATACGCTGTATTGGCACCGTGAGCACCGGAGACATTCCCATGCGCCCCAAGACCCTTCCGTTTTTTTCCGCCTGCACTGCCGCGATATTGTCTCTCACCACGCTTGCCACATCGGTTGCCGAAGCCTGCACGCGCTTCGTTTATCTGGGCGAAAATGATCAGGTGATGACGGCCCGGTCGATGGACTGGAAAACGGATGTGGGAACCAATATCTGGGTCTTCGCCCGCGGCATGGAGCGCTCCGGCGAGGCAGGTCCGAATTCGATCAAATGGACCTCGAAATACGGCAGCGTCATTGCGTCGGGTTATGATATTTCGACGACCGACGGCATGAATGAGGCAGGCCTTGCTGCAAACGTTCTCTGGCTGGTGGAGTCGAGCTATCCCGCTTATGACGGAAAATCACCGGGCCTGTCCATCGCCGCCTGGGCGCAATATGCGCTCGACAATTTCGCAACGGTGGACGAGGCCGTCAGCGCACTCGAGAAAAACCCCTTCACCATCGTCACCGACAATGTCCCCGGTGAAGAACGTCTGGCGACCTTACACCTCTCCCTTTCGGATGCGACGGGTGACAGCGCGATCATCGAATATATCGACGGCAAACAGGTTATCCATCACGGCCGTCAATATCAGGTCATGACCAATTCGCCGACCTTCGATCACCAGCTGGCGCTCAACGAATATTGGAAGCAGATTGGTGGTACCGTCATGTTGCCGGGCACCAACCGCGCATCGGACAGGTTTGCCCGGGCCTCATTCTATGCCAATGCCATTCCCAAGAGCGAAAATCCGGTCGAGGCCATAGCCAGCGTCTTCAGCGTCATCCGCAATGTCTCAGTTCCCTATGGTATCACCACGCCGGACCAGCCGAATATTTCCTCTACCCGCTGGCGCACGGTGATAGACCACAAGCGCAAGCTCTATTTCTTCGAGTCCGCGCTCACGCCGAATATCTTCTGGATCGACATGACGAAACTCGATCTTTCGAAAGAGACCGGTGCCGTCAAGAAACTCGACCTCGGCCCCAATCAGATCCACATCTATTCAGGCATGGCGAACGAAAGCTTGAAGGACACCAAGCCTTTCAAGTTTCTCGGGCTTTAGGTCTCAAATCGCGTAACAGGGCGGTGAGTAACAAGCGGGCCGTTTCCGTCGTTCCTTGCCGCCCATCGTGTAAGTGAACCTAAGAGCATCACGAGAAGCGATAGTGCAATCGAACGCAGCCCTTTTCGATTTCCTTTGCGCTGCCAAGAGTGGGGCTTGCGCGGTGACCTGTAAGCGGGAAAAGAGGTTCGCCTGAGCCGAGGATTTCCGGAATTAGGTAAATCTCGATTTCATCCAGTGCGCCGCGCTCCAAAAAGGCCATCTGCAGCTTTCCGCCGCCCAGGATCCAGACATCGCCATCATCGAGAGCGCGCAGTTCCTCCATCAAAGAGCCCACATCGCTGCGCACCTCCAGAGGTCCCTTGGGCTCCTCGATCGGCCTCGAGGTGACGACGATGACGCGTTGATCTCCATAAGCCCAGGGTGACTGTTCGCTGGCAATGAAATCATAGGTCGCACGCCCCATGACAACGGTTCGAATTCCCTTGATAAAACGTCTGTAATCGTGTTCGCCAAGGTCCATATCATCATATTTGTAGAGCCAGTCGAGCGAGCCGTCTCCAGAAACGATCCGCCCGTCCAGGCTCGCCGCGATATACCCGCGAATGACTGCCATATTATCCTCCTTGATTTATAAATGAATATACGTTTATATATAAGCCATGCCAAGACACAAGTCTATTTCAGATGATCAGGTGCTGGACGCACTACTGCCCCTCATGTTGCAGATAGGCCCTGACGGGCTGACTTTTGCCGCATCCGCAAAGGCCTGCGGCCTATCTGCGGCCACCCTGGTACAGCGTTACGGCAAGCGCGAAGATCTTGTCGAAACCGTGCTTCTGCGCGCCTGGGACAAGCTGCAGGCGGAAACGGAAACGGCCGATGAGCAGGAAGCCTTGACGCCGCAGGGCGCCATAGCCCTTCTCATGCGCCTAATGACCTCTGAAGCCGCAGAACAAAACGCCAGTGACGGACTGCTGCTGCTCAGAGAAGACATTCGCAATCCGAAGCTGCGGGCGAGAGGTGCCCTCTGGGGACACACCCTCGCCCACGCGCTTGGCCGCCGCCTTGCCCGCGACGAGGAAAGAGCATTGCGGCTGGGGTGGCAGATGGCCGCCGTTTGGCAAGGCGCACATACATGGTGGGCATTTGTCCGCGGGGAAGATGCGGGCAAGGCAATCCGCAGGGCGCTCGAAGAATGGGTCGCCACCGTCAACGCGGGCAAGCGGTAACCCGCGCCATCGGACGCATATTTTATAAGCCGCAGTCGGGTGAATTTATCCTCGAAGAACCACTTGACCTCAACCGTGATTGAGGTCCTAGAACTATTGTCACCTTGTTTTTGCAAGGCTCTTTCCATGCTCTTGAGCGAACAGTTGACAAAGGAATACCCAATGGCTTTCCAGCTTCCCGACCTCCCCTATGCCCATGATGCGCTCGCCCCTGCAGGCATGTCCGAGGAGACGCTGAAGTTTCATCACGATCTCCACCACAAGGCCTATGTCGATAATCTCAACAAGGCGATTTCAGGCACCGAGTGGGAAAACAGGAGCCTCGAAGAGATCGTCCGGGGCACCTATGAGAAGGGTGTGGTCGCGCAGTCCGGCATCTTCAACAATGCCTCCCAGCACTGGAACCACAATCTCTTCTGGGAAATAATGGGACCGAAAAATCATGCGATCCCGAAGGTGCTGGAAGATGCGCTGACGCAGTCCTTCGGCTCGGTCGCGCTGTTCAAGCAGAATTTCGCCCTCGCTGGCGCCTCGCAATTCGGTTCCGGCTGGGCGTGGCTGGTGGTGGATACCGATGGTTCACTGAAAATCACCCGCACCGAAAACGGAGTCAATCCGCTGTGCTTCGGGCAGAAGGCGCTTCTAGGCTGCGATGTATGGGAGCACAGCTACTACATCGATTTCCGCAACAAGCGCCCGGCTTATCTCGAAAATTTCCTCGACAATCTGGTGAACTGGCAGGCGGTCGCCGCCCGCCTCTGATTTAGGTCCCACCGATCCGGTCGCTGCCGCTGCCCTGGGCGGTTGGCCGGGTCAGGCGCAGCCGGACAGCCGCCGTCCGGCTGCAACTCCATTCGAGCGTCTCAATGCCCTATGTCGTCACCGAAAACTGCATCGCCTGCAAATATATGGACTGCGTGGAAGTCTGTCCGGTGGAATGTTTCTACGAGGGCGAGAACATGCTCGTTATCCATCCCGATCAATGTATCGACTGCGGGATCTGCGAGGGCGAATGTCCCGCCGCGGCCATCCGGCCGGATACCGAAGCGGGGCTGCATGTCTGGTTAGACCTCAACCGCCACTATTCCGGCATCTGGCCAAGGGTGTACCAGAAAGGGAACTCGCCTGATAACGCCGATATCATGAATGGCGCTGCGGCCAAGATGTCCATTTTCTCAAAAAATCCGGGAGCGGGCGGTTAGCCCGGCACTGCATGTCTCATAATTTCAGGCTGATCGATGGCGGTGTGGTCAATCACGCGCATATTCCGCTGAAGGCGTGCTCGGCACCGACGATCTCACCGCGTGAATTCAAGGATTCAATGGCCGGGCTTGCCTTTACGGTGGCCCTGGCCACGGCCTCACACGCCGGGGAGCGGATCGGGCGGACGATCACATCCTTCATGCCCCTCAGCGCCGAGCCGCCGCTTTTGATGATCTCCATCGACGCCAGCAGCCGCATGGTCGACCTCATCGCCGCGAGCCGACGCTTTTCCGTCGCAGCGCTATCCAGAGGACAGGAGGAGATCGCCGACGTGTTTGCCGGAAAGGGAAACCAGCCGGACCGGTTTTGCGTCGGCAACTGGGATGTCTGGCCTTCAGGAAGCCCAAGGCTTTCCGGGGCCCTTCTCTCCATGGATTGCAACCTTGTCGGTTCCACCGATGCCGCCGATCACATCCTCTTCGTCGGCGCGATCATCGAAGCGAGGTTCGATCCGTTGCGCAAAGCCTTGCTCTGGAGTGAACGCAACTATAAAGGCGCGGAGGTAACAAAATAGCTGTCGGCACGGATCTCTCTCACCGCGCCTTCAGGCATATCACCGTCCTGTCGTCGCTGAATTCACTCGATGTTGATCCCTTTACTGATGGATAGTCATTGAGCTTGTGAAAATCTGCCGCTTCGACGCGGGCAAATTCGGCTTCCCAGTCGGCGACGTCGACCCCGGCAGGCAGTGAGAGATAACCGTCGGTAAAGATTTCCAGGCTGTTGATCGTGTCCTTTGCGAGCAACAGGTCGATCGTCCCCTCCTCCATCACCATCCCGCCATTGATCGAGGCGTATCCCAAAACATGGCCTTGTCTGTTTGCGTAGCGTGGCTGAACGCGAATACCGCCCATCAGAAACTCTTCCACGGCTTCGATCTCGGCCTGAAGGCCGCTTGCGGTAGCGGCTGTTGTGATCACTTTTTCCGCGTCCGTCGCGCTCATGATCCCTGCTTTGACCGCAGCACGAAGGCCGGAAAATATGGTGGCGCGGGTTTTGGCCTCCGCTGCATCACCATCCCCAATTGACGCGAAAAGCTGTTTGAAGACGTGGATGCGCGCCGAAGTGCTGACCCGGTCTATGAGCTTGGCATGCTGCAACAGCCTGTCCCCATTGATGCGCACACCGGAATCGCCAGCCAGAAGCAGCCGAAAACTGTCCCCCATATCGGCAACGATAGCGAGCGTGGTGGATGGTGGGTGGCTGGCATTGATGCGCTCGGCTTCCTTGTTCAGGATATCGCTGATGGTCTGGAACAGCGTGGCTGCCTCGCAACTTTGCAAAGCACCCTGGATGCTCATCTCCGTCACCGCATTTGCGGCGGCGAGCGCGGCAATGCGGCCGGAACTCAGCCCGCCATAATTCACACCGGTCGGGTCAGTCGCACCGTCAAAAACGGCCAGGACCCGTCCGGGAAGAAGAATGGCCACATCGTCCCCGGCGTTGCGGCATTCTTGTATTTCGATTGCGAAAAGCTCGCGATATTCATCGTATTGTTTCCTTGCAGAGGGGAGCAGGCGGCGACCCGTCGGTCGCCGCTGCTTTAGTCTTTCATGAGGGTTGCAAGCGGTCAGACGAAGGATGCTTCCTTGTCTTCCGACAAACGGAAGACGACGAAGACGCAAATCCCGGTACTGACCAGAAGCAGGGTGGACAACGCGGCCGCCGTGCCAAATTCTCCGTCGATCACCTGGATATAGATCAGCACCGGCATAGTGATCGTGCGGGCGGTGTAGAGGATCAACGTCGAGGAGAGTTCATTGATGGCAGTGATAAAGCTCATCAGCGAACCGATGATGAGACCAGGCAGCATCAGCGGCACCGTCACCGACATGAAGGTCTTTGCCGGCGAAGCCCCGAGATTGACCGCAGCCTCTTCGATGGACGGCTTGATCTGCCTCAGGATCGATGTCGTGGAGCGGACGCCGTAGGGCAGCCGGCGGATAAACACCAGGAGAATGATGATGAGCGCTGTTCCCGTGATGTCGAAGGGCGGATAGCGGAATGTCGTGACGTAGCCAATCGCCATGACGACGCCGGGGATGAGGTAAGGCACCATCAGCAGGAGATCGAGCGAGCCGGAGACCGCATTGTCCCGTCGCACCACGATGAAGGACAGCAGGCCGGAGACGATCGCAATCAGTACCACGGCAGCCAGTGCAAACATGAAACTATTGGCAATCGCCTGGGGTGAATCGCGGAGGATGCGGGCGTAACTGTCCAACCCGAAACCACCCGTGAAGACGGGACCGCTGGTTGCGAGGAACGAGGTGTAGATGACCGTGAGCGACGGCAGCATGGCGATGAAGACGACCAGATAGCAGAAGCCGTGCACGATGAAAGACTTCAACGGGCGCATGGACTGCTTTACCGGCCGGTTGGTCAGCGAACTGGCATAGCGACGCTTGGCAAGAATGTGCCGCTGCAACAGAAGTGCCGCCATGGAAATCGCAATCATCACCATGGAAATCGTCACCGCCATGGTCGGCGTACCGGCCATTTCGGAGGTGTATTGCGCATAGGCGATGGTCGACAGCGTTCTGATGCCCTTGCCGAGGATTGCCGGCGTTCCGAAGTCGGCGATGGACAGCACGAAGCAGATGATCGCGCCGGTGCTGACTGCCGGAAAGACCAGCGGCAAGGTGATCTTGCGGAAACGTTCGAACGCCGTGCAGCCAAGGTTTTCCGCCGCATCCTCATAGGACTTGTTGATGGTGTTTAGCGCGTTTTCCGTCATCAGAAAGATGTAGGGAAAGAACTTCAGGCTGAAGACCATCACGATACCCGGGATTCCGTAGATCGTCGGCAGGGAAATACCCGCGAAGGACAGGAGATTGGTGACAGCACCATTGGCACCGAACAGCATGATCCAGGCATAGGCACCGATGAATGGCGGCGCACAGAGCACCAGCACTGCAAATGTGGCGATGAAAGTGCGCCCCTTGATGCGATAGCGGGAGGTACAAAAGGCAAGCGGAATACCGAGAAGGCAGGCACCCAGCATGCCCAGCACCCCGATGAGAAGCGTATTCCAGAGTGCGACCGTATAAAAACGCCGTGTGAACACTTCCGCATAGTTGCTGAAACCGAATGCGCCTGTTTTGGCATCGAAGAAACTGATAAAGAACACGCTGAAAATCGGCAAGATCAGAAAGATCGCCAGCAGGATGACGGCAAACACCGTCACGCTTGTCCAGAAACCCGGCATTCGCAGGCGGAAGCCCCTGGTCGTTGCAGTCGCAGCCATATCCGTCATGACAGGCGCTCCCCGGTTACACCTTCACCGAACAATTGCGTATCGCCCGCAAGCCAGGAGAATGTCGTTTTCTGGTTTGGCTGAAGCGCGATGATCTCCGGCGATGGCTTGGTGATCGCCTCGATTTCCTCACCCGACGAGAGCACGGCAGCGACGTTCATCTCACGACCGGTGAAGCTGACCTGCCTTATGATCACCGGCAGTTGGATGCGCCCATCACCGGCAACCGCGGCAGGACCCACAGAAATCGCCTCCGGGCGGATCGCAGCGACGATCTTCCGGTCCTTGGAAATAGCATCCGCCTGCGGCAGCTTCACCTTGATGCCGGATATGGATGTCTGCCCGCCCGTGCGGTCGAGCGTCAGGAAATTGTTGGCCCCCACGAAGGAAGCGACAAAGCGGTTGGCGGGATTGTTATAGACTTCCCACGGCGCTGCAGCCTGCTGAATGACACCGCCATACATGACGCAAACCAGATCGGACATGGCAAGCGCCTCTTCCTGATCATGCGTGACATAAACGGTGGTGATGTTCATCGCCTGCTGGATCTCGCGGAGTTCTCGCCGCAAATCCACGCGAAGTTTGGCGTCAAGGTTGGATAGGGGTTCGTCCATCAACAGCACTTTCGGGTTGATGACGAGCGCACGCGCCAGACCGACGCGCTGCTGCTGACCGCCGGACAATTCATGCGGCATACGCTTGGCATAGGGGGCGAGCTGCACGACGTCGAGAATCTTGCCTACCCGCTCGCGGATCTCGGCTGAAGATGCCTTGCGCTGCTTCAGGCCGAAGGCGATGTTGTCGAACACCGAAATATGCGGAAAGACCGCGTAATCCTGAAAGACCATGCCGACATCACGCTTATGGGCCGGAACATGTTCAATCGCCTGTCTTTCGATGCTGATGCTGCCGCTATCCTGCTGATGAAAACCGGCAATCGTGCGCAGAAGCGTGGTCTTGCCACAACCGCTCGGTCCGAGAAGCGTAAAAAACGATCCTGATGGAATGGAGATATTGATGTCGGAGAGAGCAACGACATCCCGGTAACTTTTTTTGATGCTGGTAATTTCTACGGCGGCCATGTGCTGCTCCATGACATATCCTGCGCGGCACACGACCACGGTGGACGAGACAAAAATGCGAGTATGAATGCGATACCGTGAGGACGGCGGCCTTCGCCGCCGCCTTAACGTCTTATTGGACGTCGAGCAGAATCTCGTTCCATTTTTCCATCAGGCGGGAGCGATTGTCCGCAGCCCACTTGAAGTCATATTTCGCATCCGGAACATCAGACAGCGGCACAAGCGCCGCATTGGCCGGAACATCGGTTCTGACGGAACGCCGACCGGCCTTTACCACCACTTCCTGCGCTTCCTTGGAGACGATGAAATCGATGAAGGCCTTGCCGTTTTCGGCATTGGGTCCGCCCTTGACGAGCGCCATGCCGTCAGGTGCGATCGCCGTGCCTTCTTTCGGATAAACGATCTCTACCGGGGCACTGCCCAGCTTGTAGCGCAAGGCGGCGTCTTCGAGCGTAATGCCAACCGCCTGCTCGCCATCATTGACGAAACGCGGAACCGCGCCTGACGATGTGGACAGAACGGAGTTGCCGAGAATGCCGGTATAGACCTCCCAGCCCTTCTCCTCGCTGTCGAAATCCTGCAAAACCGTTGCCATCTGGATATAGGCGGAACCGGACTGATCGGCGCGAGCCGAGGAAATCAGGCCCTTATATTCAGGCTTCGCAAGATCGGCCCAGGAAGTCGGAACCGGTGCGCCTTTCAGCGCTTCTTTATTGACGATGAAGGCCGTAACGACTGCGGTAAAGGGAACCCAGTTGGTGCTCGGCGAAAAGGCACGGTTGATCGATGCTGCCTCGACAGGCTTGTAAGGTTCGAAGAGGTCGGCGGAAAAGTCGATGACAGTGCCATCAACGCTCCAGATCACATCACCCGCTGCCTTGCCGGTTTCCGCCTTGATGCGGTTCATCAACTCGCCGGAACCGGCTTTGACAAGCTCGACCTTGGTGCCGGTCTTCTTTTCAAACAGCGGCAACAACTCATCCATAAGCTGCTGCGGCGCTGCCGAATAGACCACGACGGTACCTTCGGCATGGGCGAAAGCCGCGCTGGCAAGGAAGGTTGCGCCGG
This sequence comes from Rhizobium oryzihabitans, assembly GCF_010669145.1. Classification (NCBI taxonomy): domain Bacteria; kingdom Pseudomonadati; phylum Pseudomonadota; class Alphaproteobacteria; order Hyphomicrobiales; family Rhizobiaceae; genus Rhizobium; species Rhizobium oryzihabitans. Next base: position 1,765,953 of record NZ_CP048635.1, on the reverse strand, counting down.
CAACAAGGCGCGCGAAAATAGTGCATGATTGACGCATGAAGGGTGCTCCGTTTTTTTTGTTCCCTGACCACGATGTCCCGCGACCTAATTTTTTGTTGTTTTTGTTGTCGCAGCTCGTTGTCTGATATTTATTTTCTTTATGTAAATTAATAAGTCAAGCGCGAATTCGTTACAAAAATTAAAACGAACTATCACACTGATAAACAAAGGTATTCCAATAAAGTTACAGCATCGCCGCTAAACCCGGACCGGGAAATTCGCTGTACAATCGCGCCGTTTGCGCTATTCAATCCGACGTTACGTCTCGCGGGAGAATGGCTTGATCGACCTCGGCTACAATGAACGGCGTCTGCTCGAGATTTTGCGCGGCAAGGGCGGCATGTCCCGTATAGAGCTGGCGCGCGAGATGGATGTGTCGGCACCGACGCTGACGCGTCTGACATCCAGCCTTCTTGAATCCGGCCTCATCATCGAGGCTGAGGAAGCACGCAACGACGGCAAGCGCGGGAAACCGTCTACCGCGATCGAGATCAATCCGAACGGGCTTTTCACACTCGGGGTCTACTTCAATCCAGATGACCTGCGGGTCTGTATCGCAGATCTCAATGGCACGATAAGGCACGAAGTCAGATCTGACCTGGAAGACTACAGCTTCGAGCACATCATGGAAACGGCGGAGGCCGCCGCACGCCAAGTGCTAGAAAAAGCAAAGGTCAAAAAAATGGATGTGCTTGGCTGCGGCATCAGCTTTCCGGGCCACTTCAAACGAGACCGTGGCCATGTGTTCCGCATCAGGCAATTCGAGAGCTGGCATGACATCGATGTCGACAAAGACTTCCAGCCCTATTTTGATTTTCCGGTCTTTCACGAAAACGACGGCAATACCGTTATTCTTTCTGAGCTATATTACGGCGCAGGCCGAAGCATCCGCAATTTTGCGATGATCTGGCTGACTTACGGCATCGGCGGCGCGGTGGTGGTGCAGCGCCATCTCTATCGCGGGACGAACGGCAATGCGGGTGAGTTTGGCGGCCTGTTTCCAAAATCCCATCCGCGTCCTTCGGGACAGGACCTTTGCGACACGCTGGCCGCTCACGGCATGGATATCAGGCGTCTGAAGGATATCGATGAAAGCTATTCGGATCACCCTGCCGTGGTCGACTGGCTTGAAAGGGCAACAGAACAACTTCGCTTGCTCGCACTGACCGTTGCCCGAACGATCGATCCCGGTGCCATCATTTTTGGCGGATCTCTACCCGACTGGATTCTCGAACATATCGTGCAGCGCATCGGCTCGTTGGAAATGCTCGGCGAGGATTTCTTCGTCGAGCCCCCCGAAATACGCAAATCGATGATGAGCGACCTGCCGCATCTTGGTGCCGCCAGCATACCGATCTACCGTGCCACGACACCCAGCTATTATTCAGGCAGGGCGTTGAAGGGATGGGCTTAGCCGCTGTTAGTCGGCAGCCTTCTTACCCAGTAATGGATTAAGTTGCCAGCTGTCTGCACCTGTGAAGCGAACGCGCCTATTCCGCCCTCCCTTAAGATAATCCGGGTGCCCTCATCGTCACGACAGGCAACTGCTAGAGAAAACCTACCTGCTGCTGGCGTCTTTCATCATTGGCGCGGGCAAAGCTGCCTGGGGCAACCCCCATTCTCCTGCGGAAAGCGGTGCTGAATGCGCTGGCGGATTCGTAGCCGATCTCATCCGCGATATGATCGAGCGACTTTGCGCCGCGCATCAGTGCATCCCTGGCAAGCGCCATCCGCCAGCGCGCCAGATATTCGATCGGCGCGCAGCCGAGCATTTCAGCAAAACGCGCGGCAAAGGCCGAGCGCGACATGCCGGCGATCCCGGCCAGTTCGGCCACCGTCCAGTTGGCGCGGATGTTGGCATGCATGGCGGACAGGGCGCGAGCAAGTCCGGGCAAGCGCATTCCCTTCACCAGCCCCGCCGGAATAGCCTCGCTGCCAGCGCCGGGACGACGCAACACTTCGATCAAAAGAACCTCCAGCATGCGCCGGATGATGAGTTCCTTGCCCGCATCCTCGCTGGCGCATTCCTCCGACAGCAATTCTATGAGGCGCGCCAGCCGGGATGCTCCGCCCTTGCCCGCCGGCACATGGATCAGCCCGGGCATCAGCGAAAGCAGAAGCGCAGCATTGACCCGCTCGAACAGGAAGCTTCCCCCAAGCGCAACGAAATCCGGCTCTCCCTCCTGTTCACCATGCCGGACCGGCCGGTCTTGCGGCTCCACCGGAATACATTCGACATCGGTATCGCTGCAGAGCGAGAAAGCCGGCGTCGATGGCAGGAGCAGGAAATCACCGCGCGCCAGCCGCAGGGGTTCGCGGCCCTCGAGCAGAACCCAGGCCGCGCCGGAAAGGACGATTGCAAAACCCGGAGCGTCATAAGCGCGATAACGCACGCCCCACCGGCCCCGTCCGGAAATCGGCTTGGAAACGGCGGCGCTCGGGCGCAGGAGATCGATAATATCGCTGAGTGGATCCATTCTCTGGACGATCAATAATAAATTTTGGCTTATTAAGCATATATCATCCAGATAACGTCGTCTATCTCCAATGGCATCGAACAATGGAGACTTATGATGACCAAGACCATCCTCATCACCGGCACCTCGTCTGGTTATGGCAAGGCGACCGCCGCGTTCTTTCTGTCCCGCGGCTGGAACGTCGTCGCGACCATGCGAAATCCGGATGCCAGCCGCTTCGGTGACGATACCGGACGATTGCGCGTCCTTCCTCTGGATGTGACGGACGAAAAGAGCATCGCGGCCCTGATCGATGCGGCAGGCCCGGTCGACGTGCTGGTAAACAATGCCGGCATCGGCATGGTCGGCGCTTTCGAAGCCACGCCCATGTCGGCAATCCGTACGATCTTCGACACCAACAGCTTCGGTGTGATGGCAATGACACAGGCGATCATCCCGCTGATGCGGAAACGCCGGTCCGGCACGATCGTCAACGTCACCTCCAGCGCCACGCTCGCCTCCTTCCCGCTCGCCGCCGCCTACACCGCCAGCAAGCAGGCAATCCAGGGTTTTTCCGGTTCACTCGCGCATGAGCTGGGTCATTTCGGCATCCGCGTGAAGCTGGTCGAACCCGGCTATGCGCCGACGACCCGTTTCACTGCAAACGCCATCCTGCCGCTGGAGCAATTGCTGCCGGACGACTACATGGCCTTTGCAGCGCCAATCCTTGAAGGTTTCGCCACACCAGCCATGACGACCACGCAAGATGATGTCGCTGAGACGGTCTGGAATGCCGTCCATGACGTATCTGGCCAGCTTCGTTTTCCGGCGGGCCCGGATGCCGTCGCGCTGGCTCGGGGAAACTGACCGAACGTGGATAAACCGCAGATGCCGGGTGCTTCAGCAACACCCGGTATCGATGTTCGCGGCATCTCACGCAGGTTCCGTCGATGCTTTCTCCGCAATCTCCGGCCACAGCCCCTCCGTCGCCGTCATCAGCGCTGGCGTGGCGGCGGCAACCCAGGGGATGCCGCTGCCGGGGCGCGTCCCGATGCGGACATCGAGACCCGCTTCCCTTGCGAGAACGACGCCGCCGGCGATGTCCCACATGGTCGTCAGCTTCTGCAGATGGCCGTCGAAGATGCCGCGCGCGGAAAAGGCAAGGCCGATCGATGTCGAGCGGATGGATTCCACCACCCAGCCCGCATGCCGAAGCCCGACATTGAGAGCCGCCACTTCCTCCGCATCGGTGGCGGCGCTGTCGCCGAGCGACATGACCTGCACAGCCTCGAAAGGCACCTGACGGGCAAGCGGCTTGCCGTTCAGCATCAACCCGGTCCCATCAGCCGCCGCGTAGATATCCGCAAACATCGGCATGGCGACGACGCCGAGTTCCGGTCGGCCGCTCCGCACGAAACCGAGCGAGATGCCCCAGAGCGGCGAACCGCGCAGGAAATTGGCGGTGCCGTCGATGGGATCGATGATCCAATAGGCGTCATCGGCAACGCCGCCCATTTCTTCACCCAGCACCGTTTCTCCGGGAAAAGCGGCCGCCAAACGGTCGCGGATCAACTTTTCGACCGTGGTGTCGGCTTCCGAGACGAAATCCTGAAAGCCCTTCGTCCGGGTGGCGATGGTGTCGCGGGCCTCGAAAAAGCGAAGGGTAAGGCCCATCGCTTCCTCGATGATGGCGACGGCGCGTTCGAGACGCTCGCTCATCGTCTCCACGCCCTGCCCGTCTCACCGGCGCCCGTCTTCAACCAGTTGGTGAAGGCTTCGACTTCATCGGTCTGGATCGCGCCGACGCCAGCCTCGGCAAGAGCACCCCAGACGGCTTCGGGATTTGAAAGCGCACGCGTATCGTTGAAATCAAGGCAATGGGAAACGTCGAGCGAGTTGATCCACAGACGGATATTCTGGCGCTCCATCTCGGCACGGCCCTCGGCCAGATCGGCAATATCAGTAAATTTCACTTCGATCATCGGCGCCTTTAACGCCTCGATACGGCGCAGATCCTCGGCGAACTTGCCCTTCCGGACCGGGAACATCGGCATATGCGGGATCTTGCCGAACCAGTCAGTGTTCAGCACCTCGAAACGGCCCGCTTCGGGATCGATATCGGTCTTCACCAGCACCTGATCCTCGACGCCGAGCCGCAGTACGGTTTCCATGACCTGCGGCAGATCGCGGGTGAATTTGGTGTCGATATTGACGGTGATCCTGCCGCGCGCCTCTTCCAGCAACTCCTCCAGCGTCGGCACGCATTCATCGGTCATCTCAGCGGCCTCGCCGCCTGCGCCGGCCTTCAGCTTCGCTGCGCGGACCACCTCGAAAGGCAGCGCGCTCACCGTTCCCTTGCCCGTCGTGGTGCGGTCGAGCGTTTCGTCATGAATGACAACGAGCCGGCCATCGGCCGTCGCCTGCGTGTCGATCTCGATCATCTCGACGCCGGCCACGATCGCAGCGCGGACGGAGGCGAGCGAGTTTTCCGCAGTGGCGGTCCAGAAGCCGCGATGGGCGATGGTCAGGATGGCCGGATTGTCTCGCGAGCAGAGTGCAAGCACATTGCAGGGATTGGAGGTATTGCGGAAGGCAGCAAGGGTCTGGTGCATGATTTTCACTTTCGGACGTTGCAATTACCGGGTTTGACTGCCCGGATCAGATTTTCCCCATACCCGCCGCCATCAGGTCGTCGCGCAGGATGCGGCCGGCAATGATGAAGACGATGAGTGCGGGAAGAAGCAGGATGAAGGAGACGATGGCGGCGAGCGGCAGCTGCATCGAATAGGGATCGAGATACATATAGAGCTTGATCGGCAGGGTCTCGACGACCGGCGCGCCGACGATGAAGGACTTGTCGAATTCCTCGAAGCTGCCGATGAAGGACATCAGCCCGCCGGCCAGAAGGCCGGGCACGGCCAGCGGCAATATGATGTGAAAAACGATGCCGACAGTGCCCGCGCCGAGCGAGCGCGCGGCATGGATAAGATCGTCGGGAATGGTCTCCAGCGCCGCCGTCATCAGCCGGATCATCAGCGGCAGGGTGCCGACGATCTGCACGAGGATGACGCCCGTCACCGAATAGGCGAGGCCGAAAAGCAGGAATACCTGACCGATGCCGACGGCGACGACGAGCCCGGGTATGATGATCGGCGCCAGAATGAAGATTTCCACCAGCCGTTTCAGCCGGAAGGGAAAACGCGCCATGGCCCAGGCAGTGGGCAAGGCGATGGCCGCGGTCAGGAAGGTGACGACGATGGCGATGAGGATGCTGTTGACCGCAGCGCGGATGAGGCTGCCATCGCTCAGGATGCTCGCCCAGCGCGCCGCGGTGTAATCCTTCGGCACGATGAGCGGCGGCGACCAGCCGTCGGCAATGCTCCAGAGGAACATCAGCGCCAGCGGCACGGCGATAGCGAGTGTCAGCGCGCCATAAAGCCCAATGGAAACGAAAATCCGGTCCTCCGGCGTAAAGGCGCGGCGACGGGCACTGCTGGGGGGATCGAGAGTTATAGCGCTCATCATGCGTCTCCGCGGGTTTGGCCGGGGCCGATGCGGGATGTCAGGGAGTAATAGAGCAGCAGCACGGAGACCGCGAAGAGGCTCAGCACCATGCCCATGGCATAGACCTGGTTGAAACGTCCCTGGTTGAATTCCTTGACCATCAGCACCGAAAGCGGCCGGGCCGTCGGCGGACCGACGATGTCTGGAATGGCGTAAGAGCCCATGGAACCGATGAAGGTCAGAAGAATGGCGGCGGTGATGCCCGGCATGGCGAGCGGCACCTCCACGAAGAAGAATGTCTTCAACCGCGAAGCGCCAAGCGTGCGCGAGGCGTAACGTATATCTTCGGGAATGGCTGCAAAGGCGCTTGTGATGATCAGCGTCATGAAGGGTATCTGCTTCCAGACGCTGGCGAGGATGACGCCGACGCCCCAGTCGTCGCGTACGAGCTTGGGCAGTTCCAGCCCGAGCGGCGCGACCAACCGGTCGAGAAACCCGCCCCTTTCGAAAACGACGATCACTATCAGGCCGACGATGATACCCGGCACCGCCATCGGCAGCTTGTAAAGGCCGCTGAACAGTTTTCGACCGAGAAAGCTCTTGCGGATCAAAAGCGCCAGCGGCACAGAGGCCGCAAGCGAGACGATAACAGGCATGACGCCGTAATAGATGGAGGTCGTGAGCCCCCGGATCATCGACGCGCGGGTGAAAATCCGCTGGTAGAACATCAGCGTGAAGCCGCCATCCTCCTGCCTGAAACTGCCGATCAGCGCCGACAGCAGCGGCCCGCCGAAGAAGACAAGAAGATACCCAACACCCGGCAAAAGCAGGAATAGAAGCTGGGCGCGCCTGTTTCGCAGAAGCCCGGCCATCATGCCGCCTCCCCCGCCATCCTGTCATCGAGAAGATGGACCGAGCCGGGAAACTGCAGGGCGACCCTTTGCCCGGCATCGATCAGAGTTTCGGCACCGGACTGGCTGATCCGGATCTGGCGACCGCCGATCTCGACCGTGTAGAGTGCATTGGCGCCCATGAAAGAAACGGCGGAAACCGTGCCCTCACCGGCCTGATCGGCGCGGATGTGGATGTTTTCCGGACGAACGGAAATCTGGACATTGCCGGCGGCAACCCGGTCAAGCGTCACGGACTGCCCCCAGGGCAATTGCGCCTGCTGGCCTTCAGCGGATACGGGCAGCAGATTGGTCTGGCCTAGAAAGCCGGCGGTAAACGCGTGTTTCGGCGCACGATAAAGCTCGAGCGGCGTGCCGATCTCGACCACCCGGCCCGCATTCATGACGACGATCCGGTCCGACATCGCCATGGCTTCGGCCTGATCGTGTGTCACATAAAGGCTTGTCGCACCGATGCGGCGGTGAAGCTCGGTCAGCTCATGGCGCAGCGTATCGCGGAGTTTGGCGTCGAGGTTGGAAAGCGGCTCGTCAAACAGAAGCAGGCTTGGCTGCATGACAATGGCCCGCGCCAGCGCCACACGCTGCTGCTGGCCGCCGGATAATTGCCGGGGCATGCGATCCACCAGACCGGTGAGATTGCAGATATCAAGCGCATGGGCGATGCGCCGCGCCCGCTCGTCCTTCGCCACCTTCTTCATCTTCAGCCCGAAGCCGAGATTTTTGGCGACCGACATATGCGGGAAAAGCGCATAGGACTGGAAGACCATGGCGATATCGCGCGCTTCCGGCGGCGCCTGATCGATGCGCTTGCCACCCAGCCGGATTTCACCGCCCGAAGGCTGGCTGATGCCGGTGAGGATACGCAAAAGCGTGGACTTGCCGCAACCCGAGGGCCCAAGAATGGTGACGAATTCGCCCCGCTCCACGGTGATCGACACGGGATGAAGCGCCCGGCTCGCCCCGTAATCCTTGCTGATATTGCTGATCTCGAGTTCACTCATGGCGAGCCTCCCTCATATTTTTTACCAAGGCTATCCGGATCGCGCTGCCATTTGCGGCCACACGATCCGGCAATCCCGACGGCGTTACTGGTTGAGGACTTTTTCATCGAGCGCTTCGGCAAGCGCCGTCGACATGTCCCAGAAAGCCGGCAGCGACAGGCGCGGATAGACGCTCTGCGGCAGCACATGCTCCTGCACGGCCTTCGGCATCAGATCATTGGTGACGTCGGCGCGCGGAGAGCGGGAGGCCTTGTTTTCCAGCTTCCAGAGCTGGAATTCCTTGCTCATCGCCATGTCGATCAGCAGCAGCGCCGCGGCGACATTCTTCGCATTGGCCGGCACGAACATGGCGTCGCCAGAGCCGACCTGGCCCTTTTCCAGAAGCGTGACGCGGAAACTGTCAGGCAATTGCTTGGTGCCGAGGAAGCTCATGACCTGATCTTCCCAGACGGTACCCATGTGAAGCTGCTGGTTGTTGATGAGGTTGAGCGTATCGGCATTGCCATTGGTCAATTCAGCCACCGCCAGAAGACGGCGGTAATAGTCCCAGACAGGCGTAAGGCACTCGGACTCCATGGCCCAGTCTTCGGCCTGCTGCAGCGTCTGATTATAGTCGGTGAGCTTTGCACGGCAGTCGCCGGTGAGATAATTGAGCGCCACCGAATAAATGAAACCGCCGCCCGAACCACCCTTGGCCGGCAGGGTGACGCCAAGCCGCTTGGGGTTCTTTTCGGCCCAGACCAGCAGGTCCTCGAAGCTTTTCGGCACATCCTCGGCCTTCACGAAGGCAGAGTCATAACCGATAGCCGTCTGGTTGAGATGCACCAGCGGAAAGCTGCCGCCATGCGGCTTGCCGAAGACGGTTTCGGCCATTTTCGGATCGTAATTGGCCATGTTCGGCAGGATTTTCGTCAGTGCAATATTGCCGACAACCCCCTTGGAGGATAGAAGCGGATAGCTGCCGCCGCCGGCGAAATAGGCATCAACCGGTGAATCCTGCCCTGCCGCCTGTACCGCGATCAGCTGCTGGTTCGCCTGATCGCCCTTCACGTCGCTATAGGCGACCTTGATGCCATATTTGGCTTCGAAACGGCTGATCAGCTCCTTCCACGTATCGGCAAAACTGCCGGCGAAGTTATACATCGTCACCGCGCCCTCGGCTTTGGCGGCCGGAACAACGATGTCGTAGAAATTGTCGCGCGTGACCTTCGACAGATCGAAGTCGAGGTTTTTCATATTGCTGTCAGCCGAAAGGCACGGTGCTGCCGTCGTCGCCAGCGCAAGCGCGGCGATCGCAAGAAATTTCATGCGCATTGAATGGTTCCTCCTGAGGACCCGTTGTTGACCGGCCCCTTATTAATACACTCTAAGTGTAATATTTGTGACAGTCCAGTGAAAAATGCTGTCGCAAACGAATGCCCCGTGTTGCCGCCGCTTCGCACAGCCGTTATCCAAGGCCATGACAACAGATCAGACGCCGCAGCACACCTTCGACCGCCAGCCGCTTGCCAGCGAGAATGAGCGTCTCATTCTGGATATCGTGCGCCGCCACGGCCCCATTGCCCGCGCATCGATCACCGGCCACACGAACCTGACGCAGCAATCCGTGCACCGGCTGATCGAAGGCCTGCTGGAGCGCGGACTTCTGCAGACCGGCGCGCCGCTCAAGGGCACGCGCGGCCAGCCGAGCCCCACCATCGAGCTGGTGCCGGAGGCAGCCTATTCGCTCGGCATTTCCATCAACACCGACTCCGTGGTGATCTGCATCGCCGATTTCCGCTGCGACGTGATTGTTGAGGAAAAACTGAAGATGCTTCCGGAAGACCGGGAGATGACGCTTTCTGCATTGTCGCTGGCGCTCGAACGGCTGCTGGCAGAACAAGGCATCCCGCGCGAGCGCCTGCTTGGCCTCGGTTTTTCCATGTCCGGCTTCTTCGTGTCTGAGGACCGCGCCTTCAATGCGCCGGAGCCCCTGCGCGACTGGTCGCTGATGGACCTGAAGCCAATCCTTGAGAAACGGTTCCACCTACCGGTCTGGCTGGAGAACAACGCCACCACGGGCGCGATCGGCGAAAGCCTCCGCGGTGTCGGCTCGTGGTGTCAAACCTTCGCCTATCTGTCGTTCAACTACGGTTTCGGTGGCGGATTGATCCTCGGCGGCCAGCCGTTTCACGGCTTTCATGGCAATGCCGGCGAATTCAGCGGCATATACAGCCCGGATGAATCGCCCAAACGGCCCGCCCTGCAATACCTGATCACGACGTTGCAGAAAAACGGCGTCAACATCCACTCGATCGAACCGCTCTATCAACAGTTCGACCCCGCATGGCCGGGCGTCGAGGAATGGTTGAGCGAAACCATGCCGCAGGTGGACCGGCTGGTGGCAAGCCTGATCGCGGTACTTGATCCGCAGGCCATCGTCTTTGGCGGACAATTGCCACGCGCACTCGGCCAGATGATGATCGAACGCACGCATATGCCGTCCCAGCGCGTACACCGTTATGGTGTCGGCCCGAAGGAGGCGAAGCTGGTTCTCAGCGAAACCGTCGGCGATCCGTCCGCCATCGGCGCCGCGCTATTGCCACTGAGGGTCCGGTACTTCCTGTAGGGTGGTCTTCCTGCGGTTTCCCGCAAATCTTTTGGGGCCGCCGTAACCGCAGGGTTGCGGCAGCCTCAATCATTGCATCATCGCCTATTCGACCACCACGGACAGTGCCGAGCCGGTATAGACCGGCCGTACTTTCACATTGCCCGCATCGATCGTGGCAAATGTCCCGGTCAGACCATTGGCGGCGATCACATCGAGGCGCGTGCCGGTAGCCGGTGCGCCACCATCGAAAGCGAGCTTCAGCGTCGCGCCGTCCAGCACCACATTACCTTTAACGCGCAGAGCAGCCTTTTGCGGATCCAGCGCCAGTATGCCACCCGACTGCGAATAATCACCGCCGATGACGACATCCTTGCCCGCTTCGAGCGAAAGCGTGCCGCCGCTGACCAGCACACCGCCGGTTCCTAGCGCATCGGCAGACGAGACTATCAGCGCACCATCCCTTAGAATTGTGCCGCCACCATAGCTGTTGTTGCCGCTGAGCGTCAGCGCTCCGCTACCGGATTTGACGAGACGCCCTGCCCCGGCAATGTCGTTCGTCCAGCGGTCTGCCGCGTTGAAGCCTCCGGCGGCGGCATCCATCGTGACTTCGACATCGCCATCAAACGCACCATAACCACCGGCGGCGGCCACCAGATTGATGCGACCCCAGCCATTGCTGTCATCGAGCAGCGGATAACCCGCCTCGATGCCGGTGGAAAACAGAACGGCACGCCGCTCTGCGGCATCAAGATAAGGCAGGCGCGTTTCCAGCAGAACCTCGGCCCCTTCGGCACCATCATCGGCGCGTCACCCACGGCTTTGTCGCGACTGAAGGAAAAGGTCATGCGCCTGCGATAATCCGATCCGTTCTTCGCCGTATCGGCAAACCGGTCAACATCCGGCTTTGCGCCATGGGCGAAATCGATGAGCGACTGGCCCTGTGGCAAGCGTTTGGCGAAATAGGCCTGCAAGGCCGCATGCGCGGCCTTTTTCACCTCGGCATTTTTCGGGTCCTGCAACATGGCGGCAGCCATGGCGGTTGCGGTGATGCGGCCGCCGATCACGTCGAGCGGCGAATGCATGCCGGCGACGATGCGGCTCTCGCCGAGTTCGGAGGCAGCCGTCAGCAATTCGGAAAAGCGCTCCGGCACCGCATAGGCATAGGCAATGGCGGCCAGATAGGCGGCATTGGTGTGCCCGCTCGGGAAACCGCCATCCTTGCTGCGCCCGCGATTTTCCCGCGCATATTTCAGCGCCGGCACGATGACGCCCGGATCGCTGTCATGGCTTTCGAAGCTGCGGTCGCCAATCGTTTCCTTGCCGGTCTCGATCACCTCGCCTTTGTCGTTCATGCGCCAGGGCCGTGGTGTGGAATAGAAATATTTCGCCGGCGACGTCGTGCCCTCCGGGCCGCGGATCACCTTCATGAAGGCGACGAAATCTTTCAGTTCGCTATCGGCTGCTCCCGCCTCGGTGCCCTTGTCGTCTTCCTTGCGGGTGATGACCTCATTCGGGTCGAAATCAGCGAGCGTATGATTGATCGTCGTCGTCGCGCCCGCCCCTTCGCGATACCAGTCGGCGAGCGGGCCCATGCCGTCGATGACGCTGTAACCCTGCGAACGGCGATCATTCATATAGGCTTCGAAAGCGGCCGCGCGGGTGCGGTTCTCGCCGGTGACGGACAGCACGTAGCGCATGTTCTCCTGCCAGACGGCGGGGTCGACGATCTTCACATGGCTGAAATCCGCCGGACCATCGCCATTGGCACCGCCATCCGCCCATTTTTCATCGCCAAGCGTCCAGATGCGGTTGAAACCGGAGAGGATTTCGATGATGGGGTTGTCCCGATCATCATAGGCGCGAACCGCCTCCCCTTCTCATTCTTGCCGGTCTGGTTGCGATAATTGTCGGCAAGCGGCAGCGGATATGTTGCCGTCGGCTCCGGCACCGTAATCGCATAACCCTGTCCTGCCGGCCCGGTGCGATCGAACGCCTGCGCGCCCGGAACCAGAACCAGCAATGCGACGGAGGCGAGCAGGCTCGAGCGTGCGGAAGAGAAAGACGACATCTTCAGTCTGGCCATGACGAATCCTATGATTTTCAGCGAGTGACGCGTGACGAAAACAGGCGGCGCGGCGTTCCGCGCGCCTCATCGTGAGGTTTAAACGGAGCGTATTTCAGTTTTTCGATATGGGTTGCCGGGAACGGCTCCTTGCGGCAATTCCTCCAGCGAAAATGCGCCGCCTTCGGAAAGAAACGGCACGATATGCCCGGAGCGCCGCTCCGGGCATATCGTTCGAGAGCTTCATCATTCCGCCGGAGGCGGAAGGTCAGGCCCTTATTTCTTGACCGCAACGGCCTCGTTGATCTTGGCGACGTCATCCTCCAGAACCTTGTAGGTCTGGTCGAGCGTCAATTCACCGACGATGAGCTGGCTCATGCGTTGGACGATCTGCTGGTACATGGCGCTGCCGCCCTTGGCGCGTTCGAAGTCCCGGGCGGCCTGGGGCACGTTCTTCTTGTTGTCGAGGAAGACCTTCATCGCCGCCTTGGCGTCTTCGCTCTTCAGCTTGTATTGCGGATCGACGATCTCGGCACCCGTCAGGACGACATAGTTCTCGGCGATTTCCCGCTGCACCTTTTCGGAGCCGAGGAATTCGACGAAGTGAGCCACATCCTCCGGATATTTGGTGCGCTTGAAGCCGACGATCGCGGTGCCGCCGGGCATGGCGTAGCATCCGGCCTCACCGCAGGGCGCATTGATCGCCGTCCACTCGAAGGCGTCGCCGATCTTGTTCTGGAACGGATTGACCATCCAGTTGCCAGCCAGATAGGTCACGACATTGCCGTTGACGAACTCGTCACCCATGTTCTTGTATTGCGAACCGCCCGCAGCACCCCACATTTCCTTGGGGAAGCTGCCATTCTGCGTCCATGAATAGATATCGGCGATGTATTTCTTGGCCGCATCGTCCGGAAAGCTGAACTTGCCGTCCTTCACATAGGTCGCGCCATAGGCGAAGGCGCCGCCGGAGAAGCGGTGGCCGGAACGATCCATGGTAAAGGGGATCTGCACACCGGTCGCCTTGGCGACGCGGGCGGATGCCTCGACGATTTCACTGAACTTCGCGGTCGGCGCTGGCAAGGGCTCACCCGCCTGCTCGAACAGCGTTTTGTTGACGAAGGGCAGGTTGAGCGTCTGCGACGCCATGTAGCCATTGATCGACTTCGGGTCATTGACACCGGGCAGGCGCAGCTGCTCGAGGCTGGAGCCGTGCAACTTTGCGAAGCCATCCGCATCCTTCATGTAGGGGCGCATGTCGAGATAATAGGGCGCAAGCTGCCAGTCGGTGATCTTGGCGATATCAGGGCCCTCGCCCACCGCCAGCTGCACCGGCAGCTGCTTGGACACGGCATCATAACCAGAAGACACGAAGTTGATCTTCACGCCGGGATTGGCCGCCTCGAACTCCTTGCTGAGTTCCGACATGCGCTGCACATAACCCTGGTCGTCATCCGTAAAAAGGAACGTGATCGTTCTGGTCTCTGCCTGCGCGGCCGAAAGACCCGCGATAGACGCCATCACGAGGGCGCTGACGCCCGAAAACAATTTCACCATACTCATCCTCCCAATGAAAACTTTTTCACTAAATCGAATGGAAGCTCCTCTTCTTAATTCGATTTATCCTGTTTTGCGGCTTGACAGAATAAACGTCAAGCTGTTTGTTTTGGCTAAATCGCACAAATCAACCCAGAAACGCAAAAAACTGATTTGTGAAAATAATTTCATAAAGATCGAAGGGAGGCGATCCATTATGACTGATGGACCATTTGCGGCGGCCGCGTCTCAGCCGACATATACCGTCGCTGACGGCGAAACGGTGACCGCCTGGATCGTCTCCAATCTGTTGGAGACATCGTTTCCGGGCGTGCCTGCGCCGGCAGAAGACCGGGTCAATTACCGTTTCATCAACGGCTTCGTGGATGTGGGCGACCTGCCCTGCCGCAAGGCCTTCCAGCAGACGATGATCGGACGCGACATCACGCCTGACACTGCCTTTACGGTGTCCCATCTCAACCTGCCCGGCTCTAACCGCCGCGTCGAATTCACCGGTTTCTGGCATGTCCCCACCCATGTTCAGCGCTGGCTGAAGGGCACGTTCCGCAGCGACGCCGCAAGACAGGCGCATTTCAGGCTGCGCACCTGCGGCGGCGTGCGCATCTGGGTCGGCGGTGTCGAGCAGGTTCGTTTTGAGCCCTTCATCCGCAATGTCGAAGCGAGCCGCGATATCACGCTCGACCTCAAGGCCGGTGACAACGAGGTGCTGCTGCTGTGCGAAGACCTGGCGGAACGGGACATCATCTGGTTCTTCGAGCTCGAGCTTATTGACGCCACGCCGCTGACTGTCGTGCTGCCCGTGCAGCTCGACCGGGAGGAAACGAAGCGTCTTGCCGCACTGGTACGCGATGTTCGCCCGGCGCACGACGTCTTTGCCGGCGCGGCCCTTGAGCTGGTCTTCGGGGCAGCACCGACGAGTGACCTGGCCGTCCACATCGCAGTCAAAAGCCACGGCCATGAGCGCGCCTCCCTTGCCGAGGTGGATACCGTACTGAAAGCCGGGCAATCCACCCTCGTGGTCCCCGAAACCACGGGCATTTCGGACGGATATCATGGTGTCAGGATCACCATGGGTTCGGGCGCCGGAACGGTGACACGCCTCATCGACGCAGCCTTCATGCACGATTTGGCGCCACAACCGGCCGAGGCCGATATTGCCGGGCGAAAGAAGGCGGCGCTGTCCTTCAGCGCCCGCTTCGGCGCATGGCGCATCGGCCGCGCGCTGGCGATGGTCGCAACCGGCAGTGATGACATGGAGACGATTTCCGGCATCGTCGACGCAACGCTGCGGTCCATCGACCGGCGGGAGGACTGCTCCGATTTCGTGCTGGTGCCGCTTCTCTGGCTGGTGCGCGCCTATGGTGACCGGCTTCCCCCTCAGATGCTTGAAAGGATCAACACCTCGATCCTCTCCTATCGCTACTGGGTGGATGAACCCGGCAACGATGTCATGTGGTTCTGGAGCGAAAACCACGTTCTGTGCTTCCACACCAGCCAGCTGCTCGCGGGGGACTATCTGCCGGACGCCACCTTCACCGCCTCCGGGCGCACCGGCCGGGAGCAGGCGGCGCTGGCCGCGACCCGGCTGCAGCGCTGGTTCGACAGCGTCGAGGCGCATGGTCTCGCCGAATGGAACTCGGCCGCCTATTACCCGGTGGATTTCATCGGCCTTCTCGCCATCGAACATTGGACCGGACCGGAGCTCGCGGCCCGCGCGCGCCACCAGATCGATCTCATTTTCGAAATGATCGCATTGCACACGCTTGGTGGCGTTCCCTCCGGCTCCCAGGGCAGAGCCTATGACAAGGAACTGCGCGCCGGGCCGCTGACGGAACTGGCGCCCTTTACGCAGGTCGCCTTCGGTCAGGGCTGGCTGAACAACGGCGTCGCCTCGCTGCCGATGTTCTGCTGCGGCGATTACCTGCCGCCGACCCATCTTGCCGCCCTTTCGCAGCTGGCGAGCGGCCGCATGGTCGAGGCGCGGTATGCGCAGGGTCTGGAGCCCGGCAAACTCGTGCTGTTCAAGAACGAGGCCGCGCAGCTTTCCACCGTGGTCGACCACAAGACCGGCCGCAAAGGCCACCAGCAACACGTCATGGACATCAAGTTTTCCGGCCATCCGATGGCGCGGCTCTGGGTCAACCATCCGGGCGAAGACGATCCATGGGGAACGCAGCGCCCTTCCTACTGGGCGGGCAGCGGCATCCTGCCGCGCGTGGCGCAGCACCGCGATCTGGCAATGATGATCTTCGACACGGACGGTCACCGCAACGACTGGACCCACGCCTATCTCGGGCGCGACGGGCTGGACGAGGTGCTGACGGAAGGTAACTGGCTCATCACCCGCTCGGGCCGCGGCTTTGCAGCACTTCATGCGACAAACGGTTTTGAGACGATCACCACCGGCGCGACAGCCGGGCGCGAAATCCGGTCCGCCGGTCGCCGCGCAGGCTGGATCGGCGTCATCGGATGCGGCGACGCAGAGGCCTTCGCCCGCTTCCAAGCAAAAATTCTCGCCACGCAGGTCAGGTTCGATGCCGACAAACGTCTGTTGTCTGCCACGCCGCCGGGCGGCCCCGACATTGCCCTCACCTGGGACGGCGCATTCACCATTGGCGGGCAGGCTCTGGCTTTCGACCACGAGCAGCCCCAGCCGGAAATTACCTTCGACAGTGCCGATCCCGCATCGGGCGGCACAGCACAGCCCTTCTACTCCTAAGCGGAATTGACAGATGAACCAGCCAAGCATGGAAAAAGACACTCTCAGGACGACGATCGACAATGTCGCCGCCGCCTTCAGCCGCCTCAAGGGCATTCAGGAAGGTCTGGTCAGCGGCAGTTCCGATGGCAAGATCCAGTTCGACGAATGGGACTGGGAAGTGGGCGTCGGCCTTTACGGTTTCCTGCGCCGGGCGCTTGCCGCCAACGACCGGAAGGCGCTTGATGATCTCGTGACATGGTATGGCTGGCAGATCGAGCGTGGCCTGCCGCCGCGCCAGATCAACAGCTCCGCCCCCATGCTGCCGCTTGTCATCCTGACGGAACATGTCGACCGACCGGATTTCCGGACGCTGGTGGAAGACTGGGCCGACTGGCTGGTGCACAAATTGCCGAAAACCGAAGATGGCGGCTTCCAGCATGTCGTCAAGGAGCGGCTGAACGAGGGCGAACTCTGGGACGACACGCTGTTCATGGCGTGTCTGTTCCTCGCCCGTGCCGGTGTCGTGTGCAAACGCCACGACTGGATCGATGAGGCGGTCTACCAGTTTATGGTGCATACGCGCTACCTCTCCGATCCCGTCACCGGCCTGTGGTATCATGGTTGGACCTTCAATGGACGCCACAACTTCGCCGACGCTTTCTGGGCGCGCGGCAATTCCTGGATCACCGTCGCCATCCCCGAACTCTTCGAACTCGTGCCGACACTCTCTGAAAAGGACAGGCGTTTCCTCGCCAACGTGCTGGCAAGCCAGGTGCGGTCGCTGCGGAAATACCAGCGCGACGACGGCATGTTCCACACACTTCTCGATGACCCGACATCGCCGGTGGAAACGTCAGCCACGGCGGGCATCGCCTATGGCATGCTGCGCGGCATCGAGGCCGGCATTCTCGGCGAAGAAAACCGGCCGTATGCGGAGCGCGCGCTGAAGGCGGTACTGGGCAATATCGACGATGAAGGCGTCGTCCACGGCGTCTCCGACGGCACGCCGATGGGCCACGATCTCGACTTCTACCGCCGCATTCCCAATCTGCCCACGCCCTACGGGCAGGCGCTGACCATGCTGCTTTTGATCGACGTCTTTCTGAAAAGGCCGCAGGTATCATGAGCGCGCAATCAGATATCACCGTCTCGGCCGATAGCCGTGATGCCACGGCCAACATCCAGCGGGCGATCGATACGGTCTCGGCAGCCGGCGGCGGTCGCGTGTCGCTCCTGGCCGGTCGGCATGTCAGCGGTGGCCTGCAGCTCAAGAGCGGCGTGGAACTGCATCTTTCGGAAGATGCGGTGCTTGCGCCTGCCCCCGACTATGAGGCCTATGCCCATACAACGGTTTCGGTGATCGCCGAGGAGTCCAACCGTGGCATGATCATCGCCAAGGGGGCGAGTGATATCGCCGTCACCGGCCCCGGCCGCATCGAGGCCGGCGGCGAGAACTTCATCACAGGCGATGACGAGGCCATGGGAACCTATATCCCGGCCGCAAGGCGACCGCGCGTAATGGTGCTGGAGTCCTGCCGCAACGTGCGCCTCGAAAACCTCTCCGTCAGTGGTTCGCCGATGTGGACGCTGCACATAGTCGATTGCGAAGACCTTCATTTCCGCAATCTGCGCATCGAAAACGACCGCCGCCTGCCCAACACCGACGGCATCGTGCTTGATGCCTGCCGGCGTGCGCTGATCGAGGATTGCTTCATCTCCACCGCCGATGACGGCATCTGCCTGAAGACCAGCGCCGGGCCGGACGGCAAAGCGGTCGGTGTCTGCGATGACATCACAGTTCGCCGCTGCACCGTTTCCAGCGTCAGCTGCGCCCTGAAGCTCGGCACGGAATCCTTCGGCGATTTTACCAATGTGGTGTTCGAGGATTGCAAGATCGTCGAGTCCAATCGCGGCATCGGCCTGTTTTCCCGCGATGGCGGTGCCATGCGCAATATCCGCTTTTCACGGATCGAGACCGAGTGCCACGAAACGCCGGGCGGTTTCTGGGGCTCCGGCGAGGCTGTGACCGTCACAGTCGTCGACCGCCGCCCCGAGCGTCAGGCCGGCAGCGTCGACAATCTGGTCGTTGAAGACTTGAGCGGTTCGATGGAAGGGGCGATCAACCTCGTCGCCACATCGAAGGCCGGCATCCACAATGTCAGGCTGGAGCGCATCACGCTGTCGCAGCAGCCCGGCAAGCTCGGAACCGGTCTGCAATATGATCTGCGCCCCACCAATGCCGATATTGCTCCAAGCCCCGATGCCGCCGGCCGCGCCAATGCCTGGACGCGGGATGCCGAAGGCAGGATCGTCGGAATGGAGGATTATCCCGGTGGAATGCCGGCGGTCTATCTTGCCGGCGTGGAAGGATTTGCGGCACGCGATGTCGCCATTAAAAGAACGACGCCCTTGCCCGAGGGCTGGAATAAACAAGAGATCGTCGCGATGACGAACTTGTCCGAAGGGAGCAGGTGATGGGAAGTCTGAAACTAGAAAACCTCAACAAGGCATTCGGTGCCGTTCATGTGCTGCATGATATCGATCTTCAGATCGAGAACGGGGAATTCGTCGTGTTCGTTGGCCCTTCGGGCTGCGGAAAATCCACCCTGCTGCGCATCATCGCCGGCCTTGAGGACGTGACATCAGGCACCATCGGCATTGGCGGGCGCGATGTCAGCGCGCTGTCGCCGGCCGAGCGCAGGATCGCCATGGTCTTCCAGTCCTACGCACTTTATCCGCATATGAGCGTGCGCAAGAACCTTGCCTTCGGTCTGGAAAACCTGCGTTTCAAGCGGGCGGAAATCGAAAGCCGCATCAACGAGGCCGCGCGTATGCTCGCCATCGAGCCCTATCTCGACCGCAAGCCGAAACAGCTTTCCGGCGGCCAGCGCCAGCGCGTCGCCATCGGCCGCGCCATCGTGCGCGAGCCGGATATTTTCCTGTTCGACGAGCCGCTCTCGAACCTCGATGCGGCGCTACGCGTCCAGACACGCGCCGAAATCACCCGCCTGCATCGCGATATCAAGACGACGATGATCTATGTTACCCACGATCAGGTGGAAGCGATGACCATGGCCGACAAGATCGTGGTGCTGCGCGCCGGGCGCATCGAGCAGGTGGGCAGCCCGCTCGAGCTTTTCGACAATCCGCGCAACCTCTTCGTCGCCGGCTTCCTCGGCTCGCCGCGCATGAACATTCTCAAAGGCACAATCATCAAGGGCAGCGACAGCAACATCGCCATCGACGCCGGATACGGCGTATCCCTGCCCTGCCTCGTCGATCCGGCAGCCGTTACCCCCGGACAGACCGTGTTGGCGGGCATACGCCCTTCGCATTTTACCATCACGGACAATGCCGGCTTGCCCTTCGAGGTGCAATATCACGAAAGCCTCGGCACCGAGACCTATCTCTACGGCAATCTCCAGGGTGAGAAGGAGCAGATCATCGTGCATCAGGCGGGCCATTTCGCCCCCGCTTCCGGCTCGGTTCTGGCGATCATGCCGGCGCGCGAACGGGTGCATCTCTTCGACCCCGCCACTGAACTGGCGCTACCGCGTCTCACCAGCCAGGGGAGAGGCTAGCATGGCCAGCCCGAAAATCGCGAGACTGTCCGACCGCGCGCTCGATGCCGTGATGGCCATCGTCGAGGTGCCGCTCAACCTCATCGAGCGGCTGATCGGCAAAAAGCGCATGCCCTATCTGTTCCTGATGCCGAACCTCGTCCTGTTCGGCATCTTCACCTTCCTGCCGATTGCGATCGCCGTCGGTTACGCCTTTACCGGTGGCACCGAACTCCTGATCAGCGACCGCCCCTTTGTCGGTCTTGAGAATTTCGGCAAGCTGCTCGATTGCCAGAGCTATATGGACCCCGGCAGCTGCCGGGAATCTCTGTTCTGGACCGCGATCTGGAACACGCTGTGGTTTGTCGGCTTCAACGTCGTTGCCACGCTGTTCGTCGCACTGGTCACGGCCCTCATTCTCAACCGGGCGATTGCCGCGCGCGGCTTCTTCCGCGCCATGTTCTTTTATCCCGTCCTGCTGTCGCCTGTTGTCATCGGCCTCATCTGGAAATGGTTCCTCGACCGCAACGGCCTGCTGAACGCCTTTCTGCAGATGCTCGGCGTGCCGCCGGAAATCTTCCTGCTGGATGTCGGCTGGTCGCGCTTCTTCGTCGTCGTCGTGTCGGTCTGGTTCCACATGGGTTTTTACACGCTCATCCTGCTGGCCGGCCTTCAGGCCATCCCCAAGGACCTCTATGAAGCCGCCGCAATCGATGCCGCCTCACCCCGGCGCACGCTCTTCCGCATCACCCTGCCGCTGCTTGGCCCCAACCTGCTGGTCGTTTTGATCCTTCTGATGATCCGTTCCGTGCAAATCTTTGATGAAGCATGGGTTTTGACCAATGGCGGCGGACCGGGCACGGCCAATACATTCGTGGTGCAATATATCTACCAGATGGCATTCGGCAGCGATCTAAGGCTCTTCGGCCTCGCCTCGGCCGCATCGGTTCTCATGGGCCTTGTGCTTCTCGCGCTGACGCTCGTGCAATTGCGCCTCGGCAAAAAAATGGAGTCCTGATCATGTCCGGCAATCTCAACGCAGCCGCGTTCCTGACGCGCACCCGCCGCCCCGGCAGGATCGGTCTTACCGATGTCCTGTCCTGGGTCTGGCTCATCGGCGGTACGCTGGCGGTGCTCATCCCCGTGGTGTGGGCCGCCATGTCCTCGCTGAAGCCCGAAGCCGAGATCACACGATTTCCGCCGAGCCTGCTGCCGCGCGCCGCCGTGCAGGTGGAGGTACAGGGTTACGACAGGCCGCTCAGCCTGTGGAAAGCCACCATCGATGATGTGGAGCGGGAAATGGCCATGGTTCGCCGCGTCGGCCTGAAAGCGCAGATGGTGGATCCGGCCAATCCCGGCCCGCCGGTGAGCGTCGACACGCGGGAAATATCACCCGTTCAGAAACTGACGATCGCAACCGAGAACTTCACCGATCCGCTCACCCGCTTCAGCTTCCTGACCTTCCTCAAGAACTCGGTCTTCGTCACCTTCGTCGCGACAGTTCTGACGCTGATCGTCAACGCCATGGCGGCCTTCGCGCTCTCGAAATACCGCTTTCGCGGCGAAAAGGCGATTTTTGTGCTGATCATCTCCACCCTGATGATCCCGCTCACCGTCGTCATGGTGCCGGCCTATCTGGTCATCGTCGGCGTCGGCCTCGTGGATAATCTCTGGGCGTCATCATCCCGACGGTCGCGACGCCGACCGGCGTGTTTCTGCTCCGGCAATATATGCTGACCATTCCCGACGAGCTGATCGAGGCCGCGCGCGTCGATGCGGCCAGCGAATTCCGCATCTTCTGGCGCATCATCCTGCCGCTGACGGCGCCTGCCCTTGCGGTTCTCGCGATCTTCTCGGTGCTGTGGCGCTGGAACGACTTCCTCTGGCCGCTGATCGTTCTCAGCAGCCGTGAAAACTTCACGCTGCAGGTGGGGCTAAATGCCTTCCAGGGTGAGTTCTCGGTGCAATGGCACTATATTCTCGCCATGACCTTCCTCAGTCTCGCGCCAGTCACCGTCGTGTTCCTGTTCCTGCAGCGTTACATCACAACGGGAATTGCAGGCACGGGGATGAAGTGACGTGGGGTTTGAGGATGTTCGCTTTGAAGCATAGCCGCATCGACTATTGGATGATGTGGTACCGAGACCTCTCCACCCCGTCATACCGGCCTTGAGCCGGTATCCAGCCAGCCCAAGTCCTTGGGCTGAAAGGGTCTCTCCGCCGCGCAGACGCGCGTCGGCTGGATGCCGGATCAAGTCCGGCATGACGGCGAGAAAATTAGTCGCCCAACAGGCATTCTGCCACCAGCCCGCAGAGACGGCCTATGATCCTACTTCGGCGGTGGCGCGATGCTGCCCCTTAACACCAGGCGACAACCGAGCTCCAGCCGGTGCGCCGGACGCGTCGGATCGGCCGCGACAAGCCGCTGCTCCAGCAGCGCAAGCGCCGCGCCGCCCAGCCTGTCGGCGGGCAACTGGATGGTGCTGAGCGGCGGCGCACTGAAAGCCGCCGGCATGATATCGTCAAACCCCAAGACCGAAACATCGTCCGGCACCCGGATTCCGGCTTCCGTCAGGGCTTTCAGGCAGCCAAGCGCCAGATTGTCGGCAGCGCAGAAAATCGCCGTGGCGTTTCTGAGCGGACGCTCCTCGGTCAGCAAACGACGAATGGCGGCTTCGCCCCATTCCGGCTCATAGCTTTCCACCTCGACCACCATGTCGGCGGGCACCGGAAATCCAGCCGCCAGAAACGCGTCACTATAGCCATCGTAACGGCGGCGGATCGTCGTGCGGCCCTTCCAGGTGATGTGCAGAATATTGCGATGACCGAGGGAAAGCAGGTGCTCGATGCCGAGACGGGCGCCAAAACGGTTTTCCGCCGTCACCGTATCGACGATCATGGCCGGGTCCTCGCCATTGATCAGCACCACCGGTCTGCCAAGCGCCGAAAGCGCCTGCACCAGTTGCGGCCTGTCATCGTTCAGGACCACGATACCATCAACATTGTCGGCATCCGCCGCCCCAGCCACCGCGACAGGATCAAGCCTGCTCGTCGTGCTGACATAGGGAACGATGCGAATGCCACGCCGCTCGCATTCACGCCGGAAGCCGTTCAGCATCGTCCAGCTGACCATGTTGAGATCGCTTTGCGGCGCAGCGTCATTGGTCATGGCGAGAAGCACGACGCGCAAGGTGGCGATGGTCGCCTTCTGCCGGCGGCTTTCAAGATAACCAAGCGCACGCGCCGCCTCCAGCACCCGCTCGCGAACCTGCGTGGTCAAGGTTGCCGTGCCGTTGATGGCGTGCGAAGCCGTGCTCAGCGAAACATTCGCCTCCCGCGCCACATCCTTAAGCGTCGTTTTCCTGTCTATTTTCATATAAGGGAAATTCAACCACTCTTCTAACGATGGGGCGGGCAAGAAACCGGCGCAAAGCAGTTGATTTCAAGAATACCCGAGCCTGATTGATGCTCTGTTTTATCGCTGGAAGACTACAGCATCATCCGTAAAAGCGGAATTGATTTCTCTGTGTTTTTTGCCGACCGTTTGTCTTTAAGTGGCAGCGCCGCCCGCGGTTCACCGCGAACGGCAAGGCGGTCATAACGCCTGGGAGATATGGCCGATGCTATCCTTGACGGCAGCCACCGGGTCTTCCAGCTCGTGAACTTCCGCGGCGAAAGGCTCAAAGCTATAAGGGCCATCATATCCCGCCGCTTCAAGCGCCCTTATCTGCGCGATATTCTCCAACCGGTCGCCACCATCGACCAGAACACGATGGGCGTCCAGCATGTCGGCGACGGAGACGGTCGGATCAACCACGCCTGAAATGTGAACGAGGCCCGTGCGTTCCGGGAAGAACTCCGTTTCTCCCGCAAGATGATGGTGGAAGGTGTCGTGCACCAGCTTGTAGACATCGCCACCATCAGCTGCGTCGATGGCCTTGATGGCCTCCGCCTTGGTGCGCAGCGACGAGACCGGGAAGCCGAGCGGTTCGACAAGGCCGGTCAGCCCGCGTTCCTCAAGGATCGGCTTCATGGCCTTCAGCGCGGCCACGAGATCATCGAATGAGACTGCCGTGCCGTCGTTAAGCGGGCACATGACCAGCGCTTTCGCACCGCTTGCCGCCGCATAATCGGCCATGGTAGCGGCCCGCGCAGGCAGGTCGCCCGACCAGACGTTGAAGGGATAAAGCGCATTGATCGAGATGATCGTGACGCCCGCCTTTTCGGCCGCCGCCTTTACGGCCGCCGGCTCAACCGTACCGACGATATCAGGCAGGTCGTTGCGGATTTCGACTTCGGTCAGGCCGAGCTCACTGGCTGTCGCGAAGAACTCCTCGAGGGAGAGTTTCGGCGCGGTAATGTGGTTGATGGCAAAACGCATGAAAGACCTCACTGATAAAGGGCGGGACGGGTGGGAAGCTTGATTTCGACGGCTGCCCCGTCGGTCTCCTGCGCAGCCACGCAGGCGTCGGAGGTGATGGCGGCCACGTAGCCGTCCCAGGCGTTGGGGCCCGATGCCGTGCCCTTCGCCGCCGCGTGGATGAAGTCCTGCAATTCGACGTCGTAGCTGGCGATGAAGCGGTCTTTCCAGTCGGTGAGGATGTCGTTCTGCAGCTTCGCGCCGAGGCGTGTCTGCACCGACATCGGCTCCGGCAGGCTGGCAATGCCGTCCTCGCCAACCACCTGGCACTGGATATCATAGCCATAATGGCAATTGACGAAGATTTCGACGTCGATGATCGTGCCCTTCGCCGTCTCCAGAATGACGATCTGCGGGTCCTTCAGCCGCGCATGGCTTCTGGCAGCCGAACGGGGAAAGAGAACACGCGCCGAAACATAGTCATCGTCAAGCAGCCAGCGCAACACGTCGATCTCATGGATCATCGTGTCATGGATCGCCATCGGGGTGACATATTGCTCCGGAACGGTTGGATTACGATGAGCGGCGTGCACCATGATCGGCGCGCCGATCCTGCTATCGACGGCCTGTTTCAACGCCACGTAACCGGCATCGTAGCGGCGCATGAAGCCCACCTGAACCAGCCGCCTGCCATGCGCCACCTCGGTGTCGACAATGCGTTTTGCCCCCTCCGCCGTTGTTGCCAGCGGCTTTTCGCAAAAGCACGGTTTGCCGGCGGCGATTGCCGCCAGCACATATTGCTCATGCGTCGCACCCCAGGAGGTGACGAGCACCGCATCCACATCGGGTGACGCGATCAGCTCCTCGCCGGTGGCGAAGATTTCCGCATCCGGGGCGATGTCATTGCGCACCGCTTCTGCCGAGGCGCGGTTGACGTCGCTCAGCGCAACGACCTTCGCGCCGCCCAGAACCTTGTTGATACGGCGGGCATGATCACGCCCGATTGCGCCGGTGCCGACGACACCAATTCTGACAGTCATTTTCAAAACCTCACTTGCGGTATTTTTCGATGTAATTGTTGATTTCAGCGCACATGAACCTGCCCGATTCATCAGCCCTGTCCTCCCAGGCGAAAACGCAGGAGGTCACGATGCCTTCGAAACCGATTTCGGCGAGCGTGCCGAAGAAGTCGTCCCATGGCACTTCGCCCTGGCCGATATTGAGATGCTGGTGCACCCGCGCCTGCGTGCCGGGCGGATTGAGGATATAGCGCAGCCCGGAACTGGCCTTGTGGTTAAAGGTGTCGCCCACATGCACATGCGCGAGCACATCCTTGGCTTCCCTCAGCATCGCCCGGGTGTCGTCGCCGAAATAGAAGGTATGCGGCGCGCAATAGAGGAATTTGACGTTCTTAGAATTGACGGTGCGGATGATGTCCAGCGCCGGCTGCAGCGTCTCGCACCAGTCTTCCGGGTGCGGCTCGACATGCAGGTTGATGTTTTCGCGCTCGAAGATCGGCACCAGTTCTTCCATCGAGCGCCACCAGGCATCTTCGCAGGCCTCGATCATCGAGCCCGTATGGCAGCAATAACATGACCCCTTGTCGGGATGCGGTCCGCGGCCGAATTCGGAGTTCATCGTATCGACCTCCAGTTCGACGGCGATCTCGATGGCACGTTTCCAGTGTTTCACCGCCGCCTGCCGCTCGGTCTCGTCATTGGAGGCCCAGCGATACATCGGCAGCAGCGAGGCGATACCGACATCAGCATCTTTCAGCGCCTTCTTGAAAGACCTGATCCGCTCGGGAAAGACGCGCGGCGCCTTGAACCATTCGAGGAAATCCGCGCGTGGGCTGAGTTCGATCCAGTCGTAGCCGAGTTCCTTCACTTTGGCCGGAAGGGCTTCGAGGCTGAGATGGCGGTGCATGAAAGGGTCGAGGGCGATGCGCATATACGCTTCCTTGTCGTCGATCTCTGTTGGGATGTCGTTGCAGGCAGTTCGTGCAAGGCCGCGGTCCGGGAGAAGAGACCGCGGCCTTTGGCCGGTTTTTCATGGTCGGCCTTGATTCAAGCCGGGCATGCGGAAGGCATGCCGGTCATAAGTCGGGCTCAGTTCTTCGCCTGATAGTTTTTGAGATTGGCTGGCGTAACCAGCTCAAAGGGCACGAAAACCTTCTTGTCGATCGTCTCGCCTTTGGCGAGTTTAAGGGCCGCATCCACCGCGCCCTTGCCCTGCCCGGCGGCATTCTGGAACACGCTGACATCCAGCTCACCCGCTGCCATGGCGGCAAGCGCATCCTGCGTCGCGTCGATACCCGCAATGATGACGCCATCCATCGGCCTGCCGGCCGCCTTCAGCGACTGGATCGCGCCGATCGCCATCTCGTCATTGTTGGAAATCACAGCATCGAACTCGACGCCGGCCGAAAGCCAGTTGGTCATCAGGTCAGAGCCCTGCGTGCGCGACCAGTTGGCGGATTGCTCCTCGACAAGCTTGATGAAGCTGCAATCCGGCGTGGCGACGACATCCTTGATATCCTGCGTGCGCATGCGGGCCGCCTGGTTGGAAAGTTCGCCCATCATCACCACGGCCTTGGCTTCCGTCTTGCCCGCTTCCTTCAAAAGCCGGCAGACTTCCTGCGTCTGCAATGTTCCGGACTGTTTTTCATCGGATGCGACAAAGGCCTGCTTGTCCGGCAGACTGTCGAGATTGACCGGCTGGCGATTGACGTAGACCAGCGGAATGCCGGCCTTGGCGGCCGCCTGCGAAAGCGCCACGGTCGCATCCGTATCCACGGGATTGACGATGATGGCGTCGACGCCGGCGGCGACGAAGTTCTGCACCTGGCTCAATTGCTTGCCGACATCGTTCTGCGCGTCCTCGATCTGCAGCGAGACGCCGTTCATACCCTTTGAATAGTCGATCATGCCGTTGCGCAGCACGGTCAGGAAATTGTCGTCGAACAGGGCCATCGAAACGCCGATGGTCTGGGCCGACGCCGTGGTTGCCAGCATGGTGGCCAGTGCTGCAATCGCAAAATGTCTTTTCATATCGTCCTCCTCCGAAACACTTGAGAACACCGGCCGCACGGTCAGCGCGCATCGCGCCGCAGCCGATCGCCGGCAAAAGAAAGCCCGTCGCCGAAGATGGATATCTGCGGCGGGCAGCAAACCTGAAACATCGTTATTGCCGTGGATCAGCCTCCTGCCCGCTCCACATACGGGCAACATGGTCCTAGTCCGTGGCTGGCGTCAACGCGTCTTCCACGGTCTAAAACATCATGGCTGATAGAAAGAGACGCGGAATTTATGATGGAATCTATCAAACCATCAAAGACTCTCAGGAACCCACAGATGAGCGGGTACAAATCTTTGCCCCGGCGTTTCCGCCATTCCGTGCTCAATGGTGTGCACCATGGTGGCGACGAGATCAGCGCATAATTCGCGAAGCGGTGTCTGGAACACGCCGGTAATGCGCCGTTCCAGCAAGGCCTGCCGGGATTCCGGCGTCAACTCGTT
The DNA here is from genome assembly GCF_010669145.1 of Rhizobium oryzihabitans. Taxonomy (NCBI): domain Bacteria; kingdom Pseudomonadati; phylum Pseudomonadota; class Alphaproteobacteria; order Hyphomicrobiales; family Rhizobiaceae; genus Rhizobium; species Rhizobium oryzihabitans. The sequence continues at coordinate 1,737,694 of NZ_CP048635.1, read as the reverse complement.
GACAAGGCAGACGATGGTTTCCTGGCGGTTTTCCTGCTGCAGGGCCTCGATCACGCCTTCCATGCCGCCGCCGACACAATAGATGCCGATGAGATCGCTGTGTTTGGCGATGGTGTCCATGACCAGCTCATAGGTAAGCCGCCGTGTTTCCAGCGTGATCAGTGCGTCCATGACCTCGAACTCCGGCGCATATTCCCGCATATAGCTGCGAAAACCGGTTTCCCGCAGCGAATGGCCGTGAAAACGGTGGCCGCCAAGCAGCAGAAGCACCTTGCCTTTGCTGCGCGCCAGCCGCGAGATCATCCAGGCCGCCGTGCGCCCGACTTTCATGTTGTTCGCACCGAGATAGGCTTCCCGAACACCCTGCGCGAAGTCGGAAAGCAGCGAAAAGGTGGGAATACCCTTCGCCTTCAAAGCCTCAACGGCGGCCGTGACATCATGATGATCAGGCCCGGTGGCGGCAACCGCATGGACGCGGCCTTTCATGCCGGTGAGAAGCGCGGCAAGCTCGCTCGGCTCGCCAGACTGCGCGAATTCAATGCGCAGGTTGAGGTGTCGATCCCTGACGTTGCGCGCCGCAAGCTCAAGCTCATCGGCAAATGTCTGGTAAAAGGAGTGCCGCTCTTTCCGCAGAATGATGCCGAGATTGTAGGACGGCAGATCGGCCAGCATGCGCTGGCGGATGATGTTGGTGGCATGAAAGCCGATCTTTTCCGCCGCCTCAAACACCCGCCGCGAGGTTTCCTCCCGCACCGGCAGGCGACCGTTCAGCACACGGTCAACGGTTGCGACGCTGACGCCGGCGGTTGTCGCAACATCTGTGATGGTCGGACGTTTCATGGGTGCCCCGTAGACGGAGAGATTCCTGTCATATCTCGCAAAACATGTCACGAATGATGATGGAATCCAACGCATGTCGGAGGATTTCGTCAGAGAAGACTCTGGACGTGAATGTCAGGCGGGCGCAGCATTTACGAGATCGGCCTTTTTTAGAATGCCGTTGCTTCCCTCATCTCTGTGCCTGTCACAGAGATCCAGCCAGCCCAAGTCCTTGGGCTGAAAAGGCCCCTCTCGCCGCGCAGACGCGCGTCGGCTGGATTCCTGTGACAAGCACAGGAATGAGGGAGTTGGGATGGACCCAATGCGAGAAAGTCCTGCGTGGAGTTCTTGAGCACCTGCCGACATAGGTGAAGACGTGGCGGCAGCGGCATTCGAACCGTTGTCACGATGGCCGAATGCCGCCGACCTATCAGACCCGCTCCAGCGCCACGGCGATGCCCTGCCCGACGCCGATGCACATGGTGGAAAGCGCATAACGCTTGCCGGTCAGCGAAAGCTCCAGCGCTGCGGTGCCGGCAATGCGGGCACCGGACATGCCGAGCGGATGGCCGAGTGCAATCGCGCCGCCGTTCGCATTCACCCGCGCATCGTCATCGGCAATGCCTAGTTGGCGAAGCGTTGCGAGACCCTGGCTGGCGAAAGCTTCGTTCAGCTCGATCACGTCAAGCTGTTCCTGTTTCAGACCAAGCCGCGCCAGGAGCTTGGCCGAGGCTGGAGCCGGGCCGATGCCCATCACGCGCGGCGGAACGCCGGCAGTTGCCCCGCCGAGAATGCGGGCAATCGGCGTCAGGCCGTATTTCTTCGCGGCTTCAGCCGAAGCGATGATGAGAGCAGCCGCCCCGTCGTTGACGCCGGATGCATTGCCCGCCGTCACGGTCGCGCCATCGCGCTTGTTCACCGGCTTGAGCTTAGCGAGCGATTCGAGGCTGGTGGCGCGCGGATGTTCGTCTGTCGACACCACCAGCGGATCGCCCTTGCGCTGCGGGATCGTCACGGGGACGATTTCCCTGTCGAGGCGACCATTGGCCTGCGCTTCAGCGGCCTTATTCTGGCTGCGAACGGCAAAGGCGTCCTGATCCTCTCGGGAGACCTGATAGTCAACGGCGACGTTATCGCCGGTCTCCGGCATCGAATCGACGCCATATTGCGCCTTCATCAGCGGGTTGACGAAACGCCAGCCGATAGTGGTGTCGTAGATTTCGGCATTGCGCGAAAAGGCGCTTTCCGCCTTCGGCAGGACGAAGGGTGCGCGGCTCATGCTTTCGACGCCGCCGGCAATCATCAGCTCCGCCTCGCCCGATTTGATGGCGCGGGCAGCGGCAATGACGGCATCCATGCCCGAGCCACATAGCCGGTTGATGGTGGTTCCGGTGACAGAAACCGGCAGGCCGGCCAGCAGCAGAGACATGCGCGCGACATTGCGGTTGTCCTCGCCCGCCTGATTGGCGCAGCCGAAGATCACATCCTCGACCGCTTCCCAATCGACGGAGGGGTTGCGCTCGACAAGCGCCTTCAGCGGCATCGCGCCGAGGTCATCGGCCCGCACGGAGGAAAGCGCGCCGCCAAAACGGCCAATCGGCGTGCGGATATAGTCGCAGATGAATGCATCGGTCATCGGTTTTTCCTCACAGTTCCGGGGCGACAAGATCGGCGACTTCGCCATCGATATGGAGAGGCGCGCCGGTCATGGCCTGCAATTCATCGAAGCTCATCGCCGCCAGTTTTTCGCGCAGCACAAAGCGGCCATCCACCACATCGATCACCGCATGGCTGGTATAGATGCGGGTGATGCAGCCGACGCCGGTCAGCGGAAAGGCGCATTTTTCAACGAGCTTCGGCTCGCCGTTCTTCGTCACATGTTCGGTGATGACGAAAACCTGCTTTGCGCCATGCACCAGATCCATGGCGCCGCCGACGGCCGGCACGCCCTTGGAGCCGACGCGCCAATTGGCGAGATCGCCGTTCTGCGCCACCTGATAAGCCCCAAGGATCGCCACATCCAGATGCCCGCCGCGCACCATGGCGAAGCTGTCGGCATGATGGAAGAAGGAGGCACCCGGCTTCAGCGTCACGGCCTTCTTGCCGGCATTGATGAGGTTCCAGTCTTCCTCGCCTTCCGGCGGCGCCTCACCGAAATTCAGGATGCCGTTTTCGGTGTGGAAAATGGCCTGACGGCCGGGCGGCTGGTACCGCGCCACCATTTCGGGAAAGCCGATGCCAAGATTGACATAAGCGCCGTCCTCAATGTCCTGCGCCGCGCGCCAGGCGATCTGGGCGTTGGAAAGCTTGATGTCTTCGCGGGTGTCGATGGTCTGGGTCATGCGTAGGCTACTCCCGCGCGAATGAGAACTTCTTCCTGCTGCGGATCGGGGATTTCCACGACGCCGTTGACGAAGATGCCAGGGGTGACGACATGCTCGGGGTCGATCTCACCGGCAGCGACGATCTTCGAAACCTGGGCGATGGTGGTTTTCGCGGCCATGCACATCAGCGGGTTAAAATTGCGGCCCGCCTTGTTGTAGGTGAGGTTACCATAGGTATCGCCAAGCTCGGCCTTCACAATGGCAAAATCCGCCTTCAGCCAGCGTTCCTGCACGTAAGAGCGGCCGTCGAATTCGGCGATGGGCTTTCCATTGGCAAGCTCGGTGCCGAAGGCGGTTGGGGTATAGAACGCCGGAATGCCAGCCCCGCCCGCACGGATGCGCTCGGCGAGCGTGCCCTGCGGCACAAGTTCCAGCTCAATCTCGCCAGCCAGATATCTGTCGGTGAAAGCGCGCGGATCGGAGGAACGCGGGAACGAGCAGACCATCTTTTTGACCATGCCCGCGTCGATCATCGCGGCGATGCCGATGCGGCCATTACCCGCATTGTTGTTGATCACCGTCAGGTTCTTCGGGCCCTTGTCGATCAGCGCGTGGATCAGCTCGATGGGTGCGCCGGAGCCGCCAAAACCGCCGATCATCACCGTCGCGCCATCGCCGATGCCTGAAATGGCATCAGTCGCGCTGTTGATTGTCTTGTCCATATCAATCCTCCATCCAGCCGAACGGATGGGACCGCCAAGGCTGCGTGGCCCCAGAGGTAAATCCGAAACCGGCTCGACGGCAAGGATTTTGTGCGCTATATGATTTTTGTTCGTATATCGCACAAACGGAGCCGAGACATGGCCGTCAATGAAAGAGACATGATGGGCGGTCTCGCCAAGGGATTGAAGGTGATCGAGGCGTTCAGCGCCGAGCGTCCGCGCCTCTCCATTTCCGATGCGGCTGATATCGCAGGGCTTGACCGCGCCACCACGAGGCGCTGCCTGCTGACACTTTCGGAACTGGGTTACGCCGCCTATGACGGCAAGTTCTTCACCGTGACACCCAAGGTTCTGCGGCTCGGCACCGGCTGCCTCGCCACCATGCCGCTGCCGCGCATCGTCCAGCCGCTGCTGGATCGTCTGTCGGAAGAGATCGGCCAGAGCACCTCCGTCTCCATTCTGGATGAAACTGAAATCGTCTATGTGGCGCGCGCCGCCCAGCAGCGGGTCATGTCCATCGCGCTGATGCCCGGTTCGCGCCTGCCCGCCTATTGCACGTCGATGGGCCGCGTTCTCCTCTCGGTTCAAACACCGGAGCGGCAGCGGGAAATTCTTGAAAGCTCAAAGCTGGTGGCGCGCACGGAAAAGACGATCATTGGCATGGATGCGTTGCTTGCCGAAATCGAGGCGACCGGCAATCGCGGTTATGCCCTGATCGATCAGGAGGTGGAGGTTGGCCTCCGTTCCATCGCCGTGCCGGTAAAAACCGTGCGCGGGCAGACGGTCGCAGCGCTCAATGTCGGGCTTGCCGCCTCCGTCACCTCGATGGACGATCTGGTGGAACGTTATCTGCCAGCACTTCTCGCCGTTCAGCGGGAGCTGGGAAGAATGCTTGTCTGAGGCAGCATCTGCCGCATGCCGGAATCCCCCATTTTCCGCTGCTCCGCAAGCCGCCAGGCGCGTGGCGTCATGCCGGTTTCCCGCTTGAAAAAGCGATTGAAATAAGCGGGATCGGCGAAACCGAGACCTTCCGCGATCATCTGCACGGTGGAGACCGTAAAGATCAGCTCCTGCTGGGCGATCTCGATCTGGCGCCTGGCGACGAGCCGTTGCAGGCTGAGGCCACAAACGGAACGGACGAGGCGGTTGAGATGCGTCTCGGAAAGGCCGAGCTTCTGCGCATAAAATTCCGCCTTGCGCGGCTCGCGAATATGCCTAGCGATCAACGACAGCAATAATTCGAAGCGACGTTCCGCAAGCCCTTCACCAGAACTTGCCATCAGGGGCCGCATCACCCGCGCCAGAAGCGTGACGACGGAGGCCAGCTGACCTTCGATCATGGCGTCGCGGCCGATTTCGCGAGCCTCATATTCCCCGGAAATATGTTCGAAGCCGCTGCGCAGCCGATCGCCATCCGTGAAGCCCTGCAATGGCAACAGGACCGGCTGCTGGAAATTCCTGAGCAGCAGCGCCTGCACGGATGCGGGAAGGGCACCGGGCAGCACCGTGACGATCACCCCGCCAATATCACGCGAAAACCGAAAGCCGTGTTCGAAATCCGGCGGCACGACAATCGCCACCGGCGGGCGGATGGCCTCGATGCGGCCGTCCAGCAGCGCATCGCCCTCGCCGCCCCAAATGTACAAGATTTGCAGAAACGCCGAATGGCGATGAAGACCGATTTCGAAGCGATGTAGGCTGCTTCTCGAAAAAAGCGTCTCGCAATGAAAGCGAAAATCAGTGCCTTGTAACGCTTCTTCGCCATATAGCCCTTCACTGGCCACAACCCGCATATGAACTCGCCTCCCAGCATCGTGGTCGAATTGTGCAATTTACGGATCAGAAAGTCCATTGAGCTTGTGAGCCGCCTTGGTCAATTTCCTGACAGGAGACAATTCCGGGAGGAAACAATGCGCACAAAAGTCGTCATCATCGGCTCCGGCCCCTCAGGCCTGCTTCTCGGCCAGCTGCTTGCCAAAGAAGGCATCGACACCGTCATTCTCGACCGCGCCGGCAAGGATTATATCCTCGGCCGCGTCCGCGCCGGTGTGCTGGAAGAAGGAACAGTGCACCTTCTGGAAAAGGCTGGCGCTGACAAACGCCTGCGCAAAGAGGGCCTGCCGCATGATGGTTTTTCGCTGACCTTCGACGGGCGCGATCACCGTGTCGACCTCTTCGACCTGACCGGCGGCAAACGCGTGATGGTCTATGGCCAGACCGAGGTGACGCATGACCTGATGGATGTGCGCGAAAAGGCGGGGCTCTCGACGATCTATGAGGCAGCGAATGTCGAGCCGCATGATTTCGATGGCGCCAGCCCCTATGTCACCTATGAGAAAGACGGCGTAACCCACCGGATCGATTGTGATTTTATTGCCGGCTGCGATGGTTTCCACGGCGTCAGCCGCAAATCGGTGCCTGAGGGCGCGATCAAGGAATTCGAGAAGGTCTATCCTTTCGGCTGGCTCGGCATTCTGGCGGAAGTGCCGCCCGTCAGCCACGAACTCATCTATGCCAACCATCCGCGCGGTTTTGCACTCTGTTCCATGCGCTCGCACACCCGCAGCCGTTATTACCTGCAATGTTCGCTGGAAGACCGGCCGGAGGACTGGAGCGACGACCGGTTCTGGGATGAAATCCGCCGCCGCCTGCCGGAAAACCATGCCGATGCCCTGGTAACGGGACCCTCGTTTGAAAAATCCATCGCGCCGCTGCGGTCCTTTGTCTGCGAACCAATGCGTTTCGGGCGGCTGTTTCTGGCAGGCGATGCCGCCCACATCGTGCCGCCGACAGGCGCAAAGGGCCTCAACCTCGCCGCCAGCGACGTGCATTATCTGAGCGAAGCGCTGATCGAATTTTACGGCGAAGGGTCAGAGGCGGGCATCGATTCCTATTCGCAGAAGGCGCTCTCCCGTGTGTGGAAGGCCGTCCGTTTTTCCTGGTGGATGACGACGATGATGCATCGTTTCCCAGATACCGGCGACTTCGGCCAGCGCATTCAGGAAGCGGAACTGGATTATCTCGTCCACTCCCGTGCCGCTTCCACAGCACTTGCGGAAAACTATGTCGGACTTCCTTATTAGGAGCCACGCCATTTGCGTCGACGTCATCCTCGGGCCTGACCCGAGGATCTGCAACGTTTTGATTTTACTCAACGTGATTAGATCCTCGGCACAAGGCCGAGGATGACGTCGAGAGTGTATTCACCCTTCAGCCCTCCCATCCAGCAACTCACTCGCGGTCTCGCGGATGGCCTGCATCAGCAGCGACAGCGGCAATGACGGCTGGGTATCGGCCCTGACCGTCAGACCGACCGGGCCGCTGGTATCACCGGTATCAACCGGCAGGATCGCCAGAATGCCATCAGCCACATCGGCCGCGATCACACCTTCCGAAATGATCCAGACGGCATCGCTGGTGCGCAGATACGCCCGGCCGAAAGCATCCGATACCGTCTCGATGCGGATCGGCAGGGCCGGCACGCCATTGGCGATCAGGAACTGCTCAACGATGGGGCCGATGACGGATTGCCGTGTCGGCATCAGCACGGGAAACTCGTGAAGCCGGTCGAAAATCGAAACGCCTTGAGCGAGCAGTCGATGGCCCGCGCGCACCACGAAACGCACTTTTTCGGAATAAAGGTGCTCGAAGGAAAAGCCCGTCATTTTCTGCGGCGCGGCCAGACGTCCGACAACGAGGTCCAGATCGCCGACACGTAACTGCTCCAGAAGCACGGCGTTTTCACCGGTGACGATCTTGACCGGGCTGCCGGTCTTTTCCGCGAGAAAACCCGCCATCGCCTTCGGCATGATCCGCACAGAAACCGTGGGCAGGGCGCCGACCCTGACGGGAGGACCGGCGCGCGCCGCCTCCTGCGAAACCGAATCGACCGCCTGCCGCAGCGCCGTCATCGTCGCGCCCGCATGGCGCAGGAACACCTCGCCATAACGGCTGATGCGGATGCCGCGTCCTTCGCGGTCGAACAGCGAGACACCGAGAATATCTTCCAGCTCACGGATCGTCTTCGTCACCGCCGGCTGGCTGACATGCAGGATTTCCGAGGCGCGGATGACGCTTTTCTGGCGCGCCACCTCCACGAAGGTTTGCAGGTGCCGGAACTTTATACGTTGATCGACCATCGCTCATATAATCCATGGGTTATGATTTTCATCGATAATGTCATTTTACTTAACCGGAACGCGCTTGCAATATCCTTGGCAGGAGGAGCACATCATGCATTTTCTGCGCTGTGGCGAAAACGCGATCCATTACCGTGCGCACGGATTGGAAAGCGGCAAGCCGGTCATCGCCTTCATCAATTCGCTTGGCACCGACTTCCGCATCTGGGATGCGGTGATCGAAACGCTTGGCGATGATTATGCCTTCATCCTGCACGACAAGCGCGGCCACGGGCTTTCCGATGTCGGGCACGCGCCCTATTCGATAGACGATCATGCCGGCGACCTGATCGCGCTTCTCGATCATCTCGGCGTCAAAAGCGCGATCATCTGGGGATTGTCGGTCGGCGGCCTGATCGCCCAGGGGCTTTATGCCCGCCGTCCCGATCTCGTCCGCGCCCTGGTACTCAGCAATACCGCCCACAAAATCGGCACCGCCGAGATGTGGAATGCCCGCATCGACAAGATCGCCGCTGGCGGCCTTGGCTCGCTGGTCGATCCTGTCATGGAGCGCTGGTTCACGCCCGCCTTCCGCCGGCCGGACAATGCCGACTATAGTGGCGCTCGCAATATGCTGTCGCAACAGCCGGAAGCCGGTTACAGCGGCACCTGCGCCGCTATTCGTGATGCGGATTTCACGACAGAGGCAGGCCGCATCGCTGTTCCGACACTGTGTGTGGCGGGTGATGAGGACGGCTCGACCCCGCCCGCGCTGGTGCAGTCGCTGGCCGACCTCATTCCCGCCAGCCGCTTCGTCACCATCGGCAGCTGCGGCCATATCCCCTGCCTTGAACAGCCGCTCGCCTACACACAGGCGGCCTCAATTTTTCTGAAGACCTTGCCGGAGCACTGACAGATGGCGGAAAATATCGACAAGAACGACAGATTCGAGCAGGGCATGAAAACCCGCCGCGCCGTGCTCGGCGATGCCCATGTGGATCGCGCGCAGACGGTAACGACCGGGTTCGACCAGCCTTTCCAGCAGCTCATCACCGAAGCGGCGTGGGGATCGGTCTGGTCCGGCAACCACTGGACGAAGCGCGAGCGTTCGATGGTCACCATCGCCCTGCTTGCCGCGCTGGGCCAGGATGAAGAGCTTGCCATGCATGTGCGCGCCACCGTCAATACCGGGGCTACAGAGGCGGATATTCGCGAAGCGCTGCTGCATGTGGCGATCTATGCCGGCGTGCCCGCCGCCAACCACGCTTTCAAGATCGCCAAGCTTGCCCTGACCAGCATGAAAGCCGATAGTTCCCCTGATAATTCTCACGATGGGGAGGAGACGAAATGAGCAATCAAGCGCCCGAGACAGGGCCGTTCTTCGCACGCGACCGCGATATTCATCCGCTACCCTATTCGCCGGGTTACAAGACATCGATCCTGCGCTCGCCGCAGCGTGCGCTGATTTCGCTTGAAGGCACAAAAAGCGAGATCACCGGCCCCGTCTTCGGGCATGGCATGCTGAACGAGCTGGATAATGATCTCATCCTCAATTACGCCCGCCCCGGCGAAATGCCTGTTGGCCCGCGCCTCCTCGTGCATGGCCGGGTGCTGGACGAGCGCGGCCGCGGTGTGGATGGCGCGTTGGTGGAATTCTGGCAGGCCAATGCCGGCGGGCGCTACCGCCACAAGAAGGAAAGCTACCTCGCCGCAATCGATCCAAATTTCGGCGGCGTCGGCCGCACGATCACGGATGAGAATGGTTATTACTGGTTCAAGACCATCCAGCCGGGTGCTTACCCCTGGCCGAACGGCGTCAATGACTGGCGCCCGGCCCATATTCATTTCTCGGTCTTCGGCCATGGCTTTGCCCAGCGTCTCATCACCCAGATGTATTTCGAAGGCGATCCGCTGATCTGGAAATGTCCGATCGTCAAAACCATTCCGGACGAGGATGCGATCAGGAGACTCATTGCGCCGCTGGACATGAATGCGACGCTGCCCATGGACATGCTGGCCTATAAATTCGATATCGTTTTGCGCGGTCGCCGCTCGACCCTTTTTGAAAACCGCAAGGAAGGCAACTGATCATGGTCCAGTCCCTCGGTTATCTCAAGGAAACCGCCTCGCAGACGGCGGGCCCCTATGTGCATATCGGCTGCACGCCGAATTTCGTCGGCATCGAAGGCGTATTCGAAAAGGATCTCGGCTCCGGTGCGCTCTATAACAACAAGGCCCGCGGCGAGCGCATCAGCGTGCGCGGCACGGTTTATGACGGCGCTGGCATGCCGCTGAAGGATGCGCTCATCGAGATCTGGCAGGCGGATACGGACGGTTATTACAACAGCCCGAGCGAAACGCGCGGCAAGGCCGATCCGAATTTCATCGGCTGGGGCCGCTCGCCGGGCGACATGGACACCGGCGAATTCATTTTCGAAACGATCAAGCCGGGCACGGTGCCGTTCCGGGATGGCCGGCCGATGGCGCCGCACATCACCTTCTGGATCGTGGCGCGCGGCATCAATATCGGCCTGCAGACCCGCATGTATTTTCCCGAGGAAGAGACGGCCAATGCGGCCGACCCGGTTCTTGCCCGCGTCGAGCAGAAAAGCCGCATCGCCACGCTTGTTGCCAGGAAGGAAGAGGGAAACATCTATCGTTTCGATATTCGTCTTCAGGGCGAAGGCGAGACGGTGTTTTTCGATATCTGAGCGAAAGCGAAACCCGAAATGAGCCTTTCCCCCTTCGAACATCCGTTTCTCTCCGGCCTTTTCGGCGACAGCGAGATCGTTGAGCTGTTTTCGGCGAGAGCGGATATCGACGCCATGGTCCGTTTCGAAACGGCCTTGGCGCAGGCGGAAGCGCAGGCTGGCATCTTTGCGGATGACGTGGCGGAAGCCATTGTTTCGGGGCTTTCAGAATTTGCCGCCGATATGACCGCACTTCGCCATGGCGTCGCAAAGGACGGCGTCGTGGTTCCGGAACTCATACGGCAGATGCGGGCGGCGGTCGCCGGTCAGGCGGCGGACAAGGTGCATTTGGGCGCGACCAGCCAGGATGTCATCGATACCAGCCTGATGCTGCGGCTGAAGACGGCAGCGGAAATCATCGCTACCCGCCTTGGCCACCTCATCGATACGCTCGGGGACCTTGCTTCCCGCGACGGCCATAACCGGCTGACGGGCTATACCCGCATGCAGGCCGCCATCGACATTACCGTTGCCGATCGGGCAGCGAACTGGACCAATCCGCTCGAGCGACATCTGCTGCGGCTCGAAACCTTTGCGCAGAATGGCTTTGCCCTCCAGTTCGGCGGCGCTGCCGGCACGCTGGAAAAACTCGGCGACAACGCCGGCGCGGTCCGCGCCGATCTCGCAAAGCGGCTTGGCCTTGCCGACAGACCGCAATGGCACAGCCAGCGGGACGGTATCGCCGAATTTGCCAATCCGCTGTCGCTCGTCACGGGAACGCTCGGCAAGTTTGGGCAGGACATTGCGCTCATGGCCGAACTCGGCACGCAGATCCGCCTCTCCGGCGGCGGCGGTTCATCGGCCATGCCTCACAAGCAGAACCCGGTCAATGCGGAAACGCTGGTGACGCTTTCGCGCTTCAACGCCGTGCAGATTTCGGCACTGCACCAGTCCCTCATCCACGAACAGGAACGGTCCGGCGCGGGTGGATGCTGGAATGGCTGTCGCTTCCGCAAATGGTGACGGCAACGGGAGCCTCGCTGCTGATCGCCGAACGGCTCACCGGACAGATTGACAGGCTGGGAGCTGACGAAAACTAGCCGGAAGGCCGGATGGTTTTTACTAGAAGACAGTCTCTCGGACGCTTTCGTGGCGGAGCCGAGGCAGCGTTGCCGCGCGTCGAAATTGCTTGCGCTGTTTCGCTTTAGCTATTGATATAAAACAACTTTCTTAAAAGAAGAAAACGAAGAAAAAACCGCTTTGAAGCCGTTTTTAACCGAACGCGGCGCTTGACACAAAAATGAACTAACTGGTACAAACATTCACGTTAAAGCCTGCCAGGAAAGAAGAATAAGAGCTTCCGTGGCGGGACGAGACAAATGGAGGGCTTTGGGGCCAAAGGGTTTCCAAGGCGATGCGAACAAGGCGAAACGCCTGTTCGGACCCGAATGGGTTTGGGAGGAAGAATGTCTTACAGTCTCGATTTTTCGGCGGTTATAGACCGCCTGCCCGAGCTGCTTTTGGCCTGTCTTGCGACGATCGGCCTTGCTATTGCCGGCATGTCGCTCGCAACCGTCATCGGGGTTCTCGGTGTCGTTGCCCGCCGCTCGCGGTACAAGCTGCTGCGCGGCCTGGTCATCGGCTTTGTCGAGGCCATCCGCAACACGCCGTTTCTGGTGCAGATATTCTTCATTTTCTTCGCGCTGCCGCAGATCGGCATCAAGCTCAACCCCACCGTCACCGCCATCATTGCGCTGGCTCTGAACGGCGGCGCCTATGCCATTGAAATCATTCGTGGCGGCGTGGATTCCATTCCCAAGGGCCAGGTGGAAGCGGGCCTCGCGCTCGGCCTGCACCGGTCGCAGATATTCCGCCATATCATTCTGAAGCCGGCGCTGCGCGCGGTTTATCCGTCGCTGACCAGCCAGTTCATCATGCTGACGCTGACCACCTCGGTCTGCACCTCGATTGCCGCCTATGAGCTGACCTCAGTGGCCCAGAAGATCGAGGCGGACACTTTCCGGTCGTTCGAGGTCTATTTCTCGATCACGCTGCTTTATCTGGTCATTTCCTCGCTGATGATGGGCATCTTCTCGCTCGTCTCCCGCGCGTCGTTCAGCTATCCGGTCAAGTGAGGAAAAGACAATGGAAACCATCGGTCCCAACCAACTCTTCTTCCTGCTGCAAGGCCTGAAATGGACGCTTGCGCTGACCGTGATCGGCTTCATCGGCGGTGGTGTCTTCGGTCTTTGCGTGGCGCTTGCCCGCGTTGCCGATAATGCCATGATCCAGCGCGCCAGCACCGGCTATATCGCCGTCTTCCAGGGCACACCGCTCCTGATGCAGCTTTTCGTCGTTTATTACGGCGTGGCGCTGGCTGGCCTCAATGTCGATGCCTGGATCGCCGTTGCCATAGCATTCACGCTGCATGCCAGCGCCTTTCTCGGTGAAATCTGGCGGGGCGGCATCCAGGCCGTGCCGAAGGGCCAGACGGAAGCCGCCAATGCGCTCGGCCTGCATTATGTCTCGCGCATGAAGGATGTGATCCTGCCGCAGGCCTTCAAGATTTCGCTGCCCGCCACCATCGGTTTTTTGGTGCAGCTCATCAAGGGCACCTCGCTTGCGGCCATCGTCGGCTTCGTTGAGCTGTCCCGCGCCGGCCAGATCGTCTCCAACCAGACATTCCGCCCGCTCACCGTCTTCGCCATCGTCGGCATCATGTATTTCCTGATTTGCTGGCCGCTTTCCCTGTGGGGCGCCGGCGTCGAGAAGCGGCTGCAGGCCGCATCCCGCTAAACGTCACTACCATCTCATCAGCTTTGTAAGGAGGAGCAAAAGATGAAAACCAGGACTATGAAATTCTCACGTCGCACCCTGCTCGCGCTTGCCGCGGCAACGGTCGCCCTGCCCTTTGTCGCGCCGGTCGATGCTTTCGCCGGCACGGTGGAAGAGGCCAAGGCCAAGGGCAAGGTCGTCATCGGCATTCAGGGCGACAATTCGCCTTGGGGCTTCGTCAATTCGAGCGGCGTGCAGGACGGTCTCGATGCCGATATCGGCAAGGCCTTTGCCGATTATCTCGGCGTCAAGGCGGAGTTCGTGCCGCTTGCCGTGGCAAACCGCATTCCGGCCCTGCTGACCGGCAAGGTGGACCTGCTTTTCGCAACCATGGGCATGACCGCCGAGCGCGCCAAGACCATCCAGTACTCCAAGCCCTATGCCGGCAACGTTCTCTCCGTCTACGGACCAAAAGACAAGAAGATCGCCGGCTATGACGATCTGACCGGCGTTGCCGTCGGCGTGCCGAAGTCGAGCGCCATGGATACGTCGATCACGGCAGGTGCGGGCTCGAAGGCCAATATCCTGCGCTTTGATGATGACGCCGCCAATATTCAGGCGCTCATCTCCGGCCAGGTCGAAGTTGTCGGCGGCAACCAGTTTTATGGCGACCGTCTGAACAAGGCGGCCGAGGGCAAATACGAGCCGAAGTTCGATCTGACGACGCTTTATAACGGCGCCGGCACCCGTCCGGGTGAAAAGGACTGGAACGAGACCGTCAACGCCTTCCTCGACAAGATCAAGTCCGACGGTCAGCTGACCAAAATCTACGACAAGTGGATGAAGCGCGAAGTTCCGGCCTTCCCGGACAGCCTGCCTGACATCCCGTTCACCGTGAAGTAAGCAGGAGGTTTCCATGCCGCAATCCGCCACTGCCGAGGTTCCGCTTATCGCCCTTCAAGGGGTTGGAAAGTGGTATGGAGCCTTTCATGCGCTAAAGAATATCGACATGATGGTCCGCAAGGGTGAGAAAATCGTCCTTTGCGGCCCGTCCGGTTCGGGAAAATCCACCCTGATCCGCTGCATCAACCATCTGGAGGAAATCCAGGAGGGCAAGATCACGGTTGAAGGGACCACGCTTTCGGATTCCAGCCGCGCCATCGATGCGGTTCGCCGCGAGGTGGGCATGGTGTTCCAGAGCTTCAATCTCTTCCCGCACAAGACCATCATGGAAAACTGCACGCTGGCGCCCATGCGCGTGAAGGGCCTGTCGAAAGCGGATGCGGAGGCGACGGCGCGCAAATATCTCGAGCGCGTGCGCATTCTCAATCAGGCCGATAAATATCCAGCCCAGCTTTCCGGCGGACAGCAGCAGCGCGCGGCGATTGCCCGGGCGCTCTGCATGGAGCCGAAAGCCATGCTATTCGATGAGCCGACTTCGGCGCTCGATCCGGAAATGGTGAAGGAAGTGCTCGACACCATGATCGGCCTTGCCCGCGATGGCATGACGATGATCTGCGTCACCCATGAAATGGGTTTTGCCCGGCAGGTGGCCGACCGCGTGGTCTTCATGTCGGAAGGCGAGATCATCGAGGAAGGCCCGCCGGCAGAATTCTTCAGCGACCCCAAGCACCAGCGTACCCGCACCTTCCTCGGCGAGATTCTCGCCCACCACTGAGGTTCCATATCTGCCCTCAGACCTGTGGCGACCTCTCTGCATACACCACGTCATCCTCGGGTTTAACCCGAGGACGAGGTGACGAAGGAGAGGTTCAATACCTCGCCAGCAACCTGAAGGCAGGCGGAGCCCGCCCCGAACCGACGAACGACACCGGATCATGACAGAAGCAAACTCCTTCAAGGTCGGCCTGATTGGCGCCGACATACAGCTTTCCAAGTCGCCGGCGCTGCACATGCGCGAGGGTGCGGCCCACGGGCTCGACTATTCCTACGAGCTTGTCGACGTGACCGCCCGAAAACTGCCGACAAGCGCTCTTCCCGATCTGCTCGATGAACTGGAAGCGCGCGGCTTTGCCGGCACCAACATCACCCATCCCTTCAAGCAGGCGGTCATTGCCCATCTAGATGAATTGTCTGACGATGCCCGCATGCTCGGCGCGGTCAACACCGTCGTCTTCCGGGACGGCCGTCGCATCGGTCACAATACCGACTGGTACGGTTTTTACGAGAGCTTCGTACGCGGCTTGCCGGATGCGAAGCGGGATCGCGCGCTGCTCGTCGGCGCGGGTGGGGCGGGCGTTGCGGTGGCCCATGCCGCGCTGAAGCTCGACATCGCCCGCCTCGACATCTTCGACCGCGA
The DNA here is from genome assembly GCF_010669145.1 of Rhizobium oryzihabitans. Taxonomy (NCBI): domain Bacteria; kingdom Pseudomonadati; phylum Pseudomonadota; class Alphaproteobacteria; order Hyphomicrobiales; family Rhizobiaceae; genus Rhizobium; species Rhizobium oryzihabitans. The sequence goes on along the minus strand of NZ_CP048635.1, from coordinate 1,721,926 downwards.
GTTTGAAAGGGCCGAACGACTGGCTCTGGAGCTCAATGCCCGTTTCGGCGAAGGCCGCGCCTTTGCCGTTCAAGACCCGGCTGCCTCCCTGCCCTTCGCCGATGGCATCATCCATGCGACGCCGATGGGCATGCCCGCCCATCCCGGCATGCCTGTTGCAGCCGATCTCATCGAGCAGCGGCACTGGGTAGCCGATATCGTCTATATGCCGCTCGTCACAGAACTTCTGGCGACAGCGGCGAAAAAGGGCTGTCGCACCCTGCCCGGCGGCGGCATGACCGTGTTCCAGGCCGTCGGCGCATTCCGCCTCTTCTGCGGCCGCGAGCCGGATGCGGAACGCATGACGGCGCATTTCACTGAACTGTGCATGGCGGAGGGTGTGGCATGAGCCTTTTTACTGTTTTGAACGGACCCAATCTCAACCTGCTCGGCCAGCGCCAGCCGGAAATCTACGGCCATGAAACCATGGCCGATGTGGAAGCCAACTGCCGTGGGATAACGGATGCCGCCGGCCATGAGCTGTTCTTTGCCCAGAGCAACCGAGAATATGAGCTGATCGACTGGATTCACGCAGCGCGGGGCAAATCATCGGGCATCGTCATCAATCCCGGTGCCTTTACCCATACGTCGGTGGCGATCCTCGATGCGCTGAATGCCTTCGAAGCGCCGGTGATAGAGGTTCATATTTCCAACATCCACAAACGCGAGGTCTTCCGCCATCATTCCTACGTCTCGACGCGCGCCGAAGGCGTGATTGCCGGTCTCGGCATCGAAGGTTACGAGGTGGCGCTGCGCCATCTCATCAACCGTCTTTCCCGATCTTCGTGATATGGTCGGGCGTCAGCACATAACGCAGCACCATGTCGCTGACATGCCGCGACAATGTTTCCTGCCCCTTATCGGTAAACAGGCCGTCGCCGAAGATGAACGAGAAGGTCGCGACGTTCGAGACATTGAAGAAGGACAGCGCACTGATCTGCCAGTGCAGTTCCAGCGCGTCGATGCCGTTACGGAAGATGCCGCGCTTCTGGCCGCGCAGCAGCACGCCTTCCAGCGCATCGATGGCCGGCCGGTTGAGCTGGCGGATCGTTTCGGACGTTTGCATGTGACGCCCGTGATGGATGTTCTCGATCATCACCATTCTTATGAAAGCCGGATTGCGGCGGTGATGGTCGAAGGTGAACCGACAGAGCTTGTCGAGTGCCGCAATCGGCTCAAGGTCATCCAGTTCCAGGTCGCTCTCGCCGCCACGCACCTTGGCGTAAGCTTCCTCAAGAACGCGCTGGTAAAGCCCTTCCTTGTCGGCAAAATAATAATAGATCATCCGCTTGGAGGTGCGCGTGCGAGCCGCGATCTCATCGATGCGCGCGCCAGACAGTCCGTTTTGCGAAAACTCCTCCATCGCGACCGAAAGAATGTCGCGACGCACCCCTTCCGGATCGCGCTTCGCCTGTCGGATTTCGCCAGTGCCGTTCGAAGTTGCGCTTTTTGCCATGATCCATCCATTCGCAGGGCGGGCGGCTTGCGGCCGCACCCTTACTATTAACCAATCAGTACATAACGCTGAAAAGGAACGCAATATGGCCAGCGACAACAGAGGCAAACAGAGCATGCCAATGCGGACATCCATCGCGACCGTGTCCATCAGCGGCGAATTTCCCGAAAAACTGGCGGCCATCGCCAAGGCCGGTTTCAGCGGCGTGGAGATTTTCGAAAATGATTTCCTGACCTATGACGCTTCCCCGCGCGAGGTAAAGGCGCTCGCAGCCGATCACGGGCTGGATATCACCCTTTTCCAGCCTTTCCGCGATTTTGAAGGCATGCCGGAGCCGCACCGCGCCCGCGCTTTCGAGCGTGCCGAACGGAAATTCGACATCATGGGCGAACTCGGCACCGATCTGATGCTGATCTGCTCCAACGTGTCGCCCGTATCGCTCGGCGGCATCGACCGCGCCGCCGCCGATTTCCATCAACTTGGGGAACTTGCGGAAAAACACGGCGTACGTGTCGGTTACGAGGCTTTAGCCTGGGGCCGCCACATCAGCGATCACCGTGACGCATGGGAAGTGGTTCGCCGCGCCGATCACGCCAATGTCGGCATCATTCTCGACAGTTTCCACACGCTGTCGCGCAAGATAGATCCCAACTCGATCCGCTCCATTCCCGGCGACAAGATTTTCATCGTGCAGCTGGCCGATGCGCCGCTAATCGACATGGACCTGCTCTACTGGAGCCGTCACTTCCGCAACATGCCGGGTGAAGGCGACCTGCCGGTGGTGGATTTCATGCGCGCTGTCGCCGCGACCGGTTATAGCGGCCCGCTGTCGCTCGAAATCTTCAACGACCAGTTTCGCGGCGGCTCAGCCCGCCTGCTTGCCGAAGACGGCCACCGCTCGCTCATCAATCTCATGGATCAGGTGCGCCGGCTTGAACCCGACATCCGCATCGATGTGCCCGCCATGCCGGAACGGGTCGAGACGCAAGGGGTGGAATTCGTCGAGTTCACCACAGCACCGGAGGAAAAGGCCAATCTTGAGACCTTGCTCGCCACCCTCGGCTTTGAAAAAACCGCAAGGCACCGCAATCGCGACGTCGATCTTTATACGCAGGGCGACATTCGCATCGTCATCAATACCGGCGGCACCGGCGACAGCTTCGCCGGCGCATCCTATTCCATCCACGGCACCAACGCCTATGCTTTCGGCCTGAAGGTGAATGATGCGCAGGCAGCCCTTGCGCGGGCGGAAGCGCTCGGCGCACCGACCTTTGCAGAGCCGCGAAAATCGGGCGAGGTCGCCGTTCCCGCCATCCAGGGCGTGGGCAACGGCGTCATCTATTTCCTCGACAGTTCGCCGGCACTCGCATCCATATGGGACAAGGAATTCACGCCGACGGAAGGTCAGGCCGGGAAAGGTGATGCCCAGCTGACGCGCATCGATCACCTTGCGCAAACAACGCATTACGATGAAATGCTGACCTGGCTTCTGTTCTATACATCGCTGTTTTCGACACGCCGCACGCCGATGGTCGATGTGGTCGATCCGGGCGGCCTGATACGCAGCCAGGCGATCGAAAGCGTGCCGTCGCCGCATTTCCGCCTGACCATGAACGGCGCCGACAATCGCAAGACCTTCGCCGGCAAATTTCTGGCCGAAGGTTTTGGCACCAGCATCCAGCACATCGCCTTTGCCACCGACGATATCTTCGCCACCGCGAAAGCGATGCAGGCGCGCGGTTTTCACGCCCTGCCGATCTCGCGCAATTATTACGACGATCTGGAGGCCCGCTTCGGGCTGGCACCGGAATTCTCCGATGCGCTGCGGGAAGCGAGCATCCTCTATGACCGTGACGACAATGGCGAGTATTTCCAGATATACAGCCGCACCTTCGGCGAGGGTTTCTTTTTCGAAATCATCGAAAGGCGCGGCGCCTATGCCGGTTATGGCGCCATGAACGCCCCCTTCCGCATCGCCGCGCAACGGCGTCTGGCGCCTCCGGTCGGCATGCCGAAGGAATAAGCCTACTCAAGCGTCGTTATATTATAGTCACGCGGAATGGCGGATGTCGCAGCAAACCATTCGGACGCGCGCGTTCGCTGCTGATGAAAATCAAAGGCGGCGCGATCCACAAAAAGCTCTTCCACGCTCCAGATCAGCGGGTCGTCGGTCTGAGACACGTCAAAGGAAATACAGCCCGGCTCCGCCCTGGTCAGGCGGAGGTGGTCGGGAAGATGGGTTTTCACACATTGAACATCCTCCACCGATGCGCAACGCAGGAAGCCGGATAGCCTGACCGCACCCGTTCTATTCGTCATATATCCTGTATCCTTTCTTCACCCTGCCACACGAGCAGCGGTACAATCGCCTAAAATCGCCTACAATTGCGACATTGCGACAAAATCTGCCCGCTTATCCTTCCTCCGTCATCCTCGGCTCAAGCCCGAGGATGACGTCGAATATATCGGAGCCGTTATCGATCTCCGACACCTCGCTCAAAATAAATGCACTTGCGCATTTGTAGAGCAGTACACAAAAATTGTTCAACACTATGGACATGATTGTCCGGTTTTGTTAGCTTTTTTGTAAAACAAGGGTGGGGAATACAAGTTCATGCGCATCATCGATTCTGAGGCCGACGCCGTGCATTTTGCTGGCACCGATGAGGTTGCCTGTGGCGCTTGGTCGGCAGCGGCAGACGCGCATCGCGCTGATGGCGCGGCCTGAAACACCATGGACTTTGTTTTAACACTCCCATCCTTCGGTACGGCGTTTTATACTGCGCGCCTGCCCCGCACCCCTGCCCCTTCACCATTTCAGATGGCCGCGCCGGCATTGCCGCGCATGCCGAGCCGGAGACGCTGATATGACTGCCGCAAACCGCAACGCCCTCCTCTCGGTCGAAAGTCTGAGCGTTGAGTTCGGCGACAGCCGCGTCGTGGACGATATTTCCTTCACCGTGGAAGCCGGCAGGACGGTGGCGATCGTCGGCGAGTCCGGATCGGGCAAGTCGGTCACCTCGCTCTCGACAATGCGCCTTGCGGACATGATGGGCGCGAATTACCCGGCAGGTCGCATCCTGTTCGAAGGCAGGGACCTGCTGAAGGCCTCGCAGAAGGAGATGCGATCGATCCGCGGCAAGGAGATCGCCATGATCTTCCAGGAGCCGATGACGTCGCTGAACCCGGTCTTCACCATCGGTGACCAGATCTGCGAAGTGCTTGTCCTGCACGAGAAAATGGGCAAGGCTGCGGCCATGGCCGAGGCAAAAAAGTTGCTCGACATGGTGCGGTTGCCGGATGCGGCTGAGCTTCTGCACCGTTATCCGCATCAGCTTTCCGGCGGCATGCGCCAGCGCGTGATGATCGCCATGGCGCTCGCCTGTCGGCCGAAGCTCTTGATCGCCGACGAACCGACAACGGCGCTTGACGTCACCATTCAGGCGCAGATCCTCAACATCATGCGCGACCTGCAAAAGAAGCTCGGCATGGGCATGGTCTTCATCACCCATGATATGGGCGTGGTCGCGGAAATGGCCGATGACGTCGTCGTCATGTGGAAGGGCAAGAAGGTCGAGGAAGGTCCGGTCAAGGATATCTTCGCCAATCCGCAGCACCCCTATACGCGGGCGCTGCTCTCCGCCGTTCCACGTCTCGGCAGCATGACCGGCGAAGAGTTTCCCAAGCGCCTGCCGCTCACCGTGCTGCAGGATGGCCAGCCGGTCGTGGTTGGCGAGGAACGGGTGCAGAACACCGCGAAGTATGACGAGAAGCCGCTGCTTTCGGTCCGCGACCTGTTCGTTCGTTTCGATATTCGCAAGAACCTGTTCGGCAAGGCGACGCACCGTTGTAGCGCCGTGCAGAAGGTCAGCTTCGACATCCACGCCGGCGAGACGCTGGCGCTGGTCGGTGAATCCGGTTCGGGCAAATCCACCATCGGCCGCACCATCCAGCAGCTGCAATCGGCGGTGTCGGGCGAGATATCCTTCAACGGCCGCAGCTATTCTGAGATGTCGGCGGCGGAACGTTTCCGCATGCGGCAGGAAGTCCAATATATCTTCCAGGACCCCTTCGCCTCGCTCGATCCGCGCAAGACGGTCGGCTTCTCGATTGCCGAGCCGATCAACACCCATGGTTTGATCAATGATCAGAAGGCCGTACGGCGGCGCGTGGATGAACTGCTGGAACGTGTGGGCCTGAGTTCAGAACATGCGTCGCGGTATCCGCACGAATTTTCGGGCGGCCAGCGGCAGCGCGTCTGCATTGCCCGCGCGCTCGCCTCCGATCCGAAGCTCATCATCGCCGACGAAGCGCTGTCTGCGCTCGATGTCTCCATCCAGGCGCAGATCATCAATCTGTTCATGGACCTGCAGGCGGAACGGGGTCTCGCTTACCTGTTCATCAGCCATGACATGGCGGTGGTGGAAAAAATGAGCCACCGCGTCGCCGTGCTTTATCTCGGCCAGATCATGGAAATGGGTAGCCGCCAGCAGGTCTTCGAAACGCCGACGCATGATTATACGCGCCGCCTGCTTTCCGCAGTGCCGGTTGCCGATCCCCTGATCGAGCGCCGCATCGCCATGATCGAGGGCGAAATTCCCAATCCCGTGCGCCGCGTCGGTGATGAGCCCGCCATTCTCGCCCATGAGGAAATCAATCCAGGCCACTTCATCGCGAAGAGCGCCTGAATAACCGCGAAAAAATCGCAACCATCTGAAGAGGAACAGGTAGATGACAAAGATCAAAAAGGGGATGACGGCAACGTTCGTCGCGCTTGCGCTGGCCGGCACGGCCTTCACCGCAGCGCCGGCTTTCGCCGCCGGCAAGATGACCATTTCCAGCCCGCAGGACCCCGGCAGCTGGGATCCGATCGACACCTTCCTCGTGCAATGGGCGGCTGTGGCCACCAACATCTTTGACGGCCTGACCTATCGTGGTCCGGACCTGAAGCTCGTGCCCGGCCTTGCCGAATCCTGGGAAGAGCTGGATGAAGGCAAGCGCATCCGCTTCAAGCTGCGCCAGAACGTCAAGTTCCATAATGGCGAACCCTTCAACGCCGCTGCCGTCAAGTTCACCTTCGAGCGCCTTCTCGGCGAACAGGGTGCCAAGGGCCCGCAGCGCTCCAACTATGTCGCCATCGAAAGCGTCGACGTCATCGACGACTACACGGTGGACATGAAGCTGAAGGCCCCCGATCCGGTTCTTCTGACCAAGCTTGCCGGTTATGGCGGCATGATTGTTCCGCCGAAATACATTCAGGAAAAGGGTGAGGACAATTTCAACCTCAACCCCGTTGGCACCGGCGCGTTCAAATTCGTTTCCTATGCGCCGAAGACCAATATCAAGCTCGAAGCCAATGCGGATTACTGGGGCGGCGCGCCGAAGCTTTCCGAACTGGAATACCGCTTCATCGCCGAGCCCGCGACCGCCGTTGCAGAACTGCAGGCCGGCCGCGTCGATCTCGTCATTCCGCCCACCATCCCGATCGGCATGATCCCGGTTATCGAAGGCGATTCCAAGCTGGAGATCGTCAGCGTTCCCGGCCCGACGGTGGATGCGCTGCGTTTCAACACCCGTGACGGCATCACCGCCGATCCCAAGGTGCGCAAGGCGATCATCATGGCCGTCGATCGCGGCACCATCGTCAAGTCGATCCTTGCCGGTCAGGCCTCGGAAATCGCCAGCTTCCAGAGCGCGCTGTCCTTCGGTTACGACGCCGATCTGAAGCCGCTGCCTTACGATCCGGAAGGCGCAAAGAAGCTGCTCGCGGAAGCCGGCGTCAAGCCGGGTGCGGCGCTGCAGATCGATATCAGAGGCAACGACGCGACGATGAACGAAGTGGCGCAGGTCATTTCCAGCTATCTGTCCATGGTCGGCATCACCGCGACCATCAAGCCCTATGAGACCAACGTTCTCCTGAACGACATCATCCCGCAGGGCAAGACCGGCGCGATGTTCCAGCAGAAATGGGGCGGCTGGACCTTCGATTACGACAACACGGCCTATTCCATGTACCATTCGGGTGAAAAGTGGAATCCTTACGACAAGGACGAAAAGCTGGACAAGCTCCTGGAATCGCAGCGCCCGCTGACCGACCGTGCCGAGCGCGAAAAGATCCTCAAGGAAGTCGGCGCCTATGCTGCCGAGCGCGCGCTGGAAGTTCCGCTTTACAACACCAATGCCATTTACGGCATCAACAAGCGGGTCAAGGGTTTCGTGGCACCGCCGGATAACCGCCTGAAGCTGACCGACGTCACCGTCGAATAATCAGGCTTATCCTCCCTAAAAGCGCCTTGCCCGCCATTCCGCGGGCAAGGTCGGGTCTCTCTTCAAGGTAAAAAACGTGGCCGGTTTCCTCATCAAGCGATTGCTGCAGGCGATTTTCGTCGTCATCGCCATCACCCTTCTCGTTTCCTTCGCCATTCGCCTCACCGGCGATCCGGCTGTCACCATGTTCCAGGGCGGCGGCAGCATGACGGAAGACGATCTGGCGCGCATCCGCGCGGCGCTGGGCACCGACCGGCCGTTCTTCGTGCAATATTTCAGCTTCCTGAAAGGCCTGGTAACGCTGGATTTCGGCCGTAGCTTCACCGGCAGCACGCCGGTATCGCGTCTGATAGCCGACGCCCTGCCCGCCACGCTGCTTCTCGCCTTCATCTCCATGGCGGTGTCGATTGCGCTTTCCATTCCGCTCGGCATCAAGGCCGCGACCTCGCGCGGCAAGACGGCCGATCAGGTGATCCGCATCTTCTCGCTCGTCGGCCTGTCCTTCCCCAATTTCTGGCTGGCCACCATGTTGGTGCTCCTGTTCTCCATCACGCTCGGCTGGCTGCCGCCAAGCGGCATGGGCGGCTTTGCAAGCTACATCATGCCATCAGTTACCATGGGCGTGATCCTGACCGCCACCAATGTGCGCCTGGTGCGCACGGCCATGCTCGATACGCTGCGCTCGCAATATGTCATGGTGGCGCGCGCCAAGGGCCTCAGCGAAAACAAGGTGCTTTACAAGCATGCGCTGCGAAACTGTGCCATTCCGCTGATTACCTATTTCGGCCTGCAATTCGGCGGGCTTCTGGGCGGCATCGTCGTCATCGAGCGCGTCTTCAACTGGCCGGGTCTCGGCACGCTCGCCTTCGATGCGGTGGGCGCGCGCGACTATCCCGTGCTTCAGGCCGTCATCACCGTGCTGTCGCTGATGATCGTCAGCATCAACCTTCTGGTCGATATCGCCTACGGGCTTGTCGATCCGCGCATCCGCACGGAGTAATTGACGATGGCTGCCAAAACCTCGCGCCTGTCGCGCTTCAACAATCTCGAATTCATCCTCGGCGCCCTGCTTACCGTCGTCATCTGCCTTGCCGTTCTTCTCTCCGACGTGCTGTTTCCGGGCGGTGCTGAAAAGATCGACCTGATGGCGCGCCTTGCCAAGCCCTTCACTAGCGCCGCCCATCCGCTCGGCACCGATCCGCTCGGCCGTGACGTGCTGGCGCGTGTCGTGGCCGGCGGCAAGATTTCGCTGCTCGTCGGTTTCACCTCGGTCATCGGTGCCGTGGTCTTCGGCGTGATCGTCGGTCTGGTCGCCGGTTATTATCGCGGATTCTGGGATATGCTGGTCATGCGCTTTGCCGATATCCAGCTCGCCATGCCCTTCATTCTGCTCGCCATCACCTTCATCGCCATTGTCGGCGGCAGCCTCACCAACACCATCATCCTGCTTATCGTGTCGCAATGGGTGCAATATGCCAGGCTTGTGCGCGGCTCGGTGCTGACGCTTCGCGAACGGGAATTCATCCTGTCCGCCCGCGCCATCGGCGTGAAGGACTGGCGCATCATCCTCCAGCACCTGCTGCCGAACCTGATCGGTCCGGTGATCGTGCTGATGACGCTCAACGTCGCCAACAACATTCTCCTGGAAAGCAGCCTCACCTTTCTCGGCCTGGGCGTCGATCCGACCATTCCGAGCTGGGGCGGTATGCTGGCGGATGGCCGCACCTATCTGCAAACGGCATGGTGGGTCAGCGTCTTCCCCGGTCTTGCCATCCTTCTGACCGTGCTTGGCCTCAACCTTCTCGGCGACTGGCTGCGCGACAGCCTCGACCCCACCGGCAGAACCTCAAGGTAACCCAGATGAGCCAGATTTTCGACCAGACCTTCCAGCGTACTCTGGATGCGCTTCTCGCCAATGCCGCGCCCGGCCAGTCCTTCGAGGCATGGACGTTCGATGACGCCAAAAGCCGCCGCGAGGCCGAAGAAAGGCTGAAGAAAAAAGGTGTCAGTGCCCGCATCCGCAGCGCCTACAAGCCGCTTCTCTTCACCTTCCTGGAAGAGATCAATCTGCATGGCGTCGAAGCCATCGAGGTGCATTACCCGGTGCACGCCAATGCACCCGCCAATCGTTTCCGGCTGGAGGCCTATCCGCTGGCGGCACTGGTCGGCGACGCGAAGATCGATTTTATCGCCCGCGACGACGATGCCTTCCATTATGACGTGACGCTCAAGCGTGGCGACCGGACGGAGACGCTGACGGTCCTGGCGCCAAACCGCGTTCACAACGATGTCGTCGGCGAAACCAATGTCTCGCCAACCGGCTGGTTCCGTCCGGCCGGTGACGTTACGGGCGAGCGGCTGGAGACGGATTACGAGCAGCTTTTCGAAGCGGCAATCAATGCCGTTGCCAACCACGGCTGGGGCAATGAAGAGCCCTATTTCGAGGAACTGAACATCCGTGTCGCGCATCCGGCCGAAGACATGGCGCTGTCGGTTGGCGACGAGGTGGTCAGCCTGCGTGAAGCGCTGCACGAGGATTTCTATTTCTCGCTGCTGGAATTCTTTCAGAAGAAGTCCGGACGGCCGCTGGGTGACCGGGGCCTGAAACCCGGCCAGATCGTTCCGGAAATCGTCAGGAGCAACGGCGACGTTTCGGTCCGCATCGAAACCCGTGCGCTCACCACCACTTTCCTTGATGGCAAGGAGCAGCCGGTCGATACGGCCAGCGAACCGGTGGCGGCAGGCCAGATCGCCGCACTGCTGGAGAAAATCGGCGGCGAAGCCTTCGAGGCCCGCTCGCGGTCGGGCCGCGTCCTTGCGGCGCGTTATGTCGCCGGCAGCGATGCCGCGGTGATGATCAGCGGCGGCCAGCATCCCAATGAGACCACCGGCATTGTCGGCGCCATCCGCGCCGCCCGCACACTCGTTGAAAGACAGGGCGCGCATTTCACCATTTCACCGCTGGAAAACCCTGATGGTTATGCCCTGCACCAGCGGCTGCGCGCCGACAATCCGCGCCACATGCACCATGCGGCACGATACACGGCGCTCGGCGACGATCTCGAATATCGCACACGGGAAAATTCGGGCGTTCATCTCAACGAGAAGGAAATCCGTTTCAGCGCGCAGGACATGAGCGGCGCCAGCCTGCATGTAAACCTGCACGGTTATCCCTCGCACGAATGGACCCGACCGCTTTCCGGTTATGTGCCGCGCAACTTCGCCATGTGGACCCTGCCGAAAGGCTTCTTCCTCATCATCCGCCACCATGCGGATTGGGAAAGACAGGCAGAAACCCTGCTCGACCGGGTTACCCGCCATCTCGGTGCCATTCCCGGCCTCCTGGACTACAACAACCGCCAGATCGCGCTTTATGAGATCCACGCCGGCGAAACCGGTTTCCGCATCATCAACGGCTTCCCCTGCCTGTCGTCCATCGACGACCGCCACACCGTGCCGATGACGCTGATCACCGAATATCCCGATGAGACGATCTACGGCGACGACTTCATCACCGGCCATACGGCGCAGATGGAAACGGTTCTCTCCGCTTACGACGCGTGGCAGGAAATCCTGGTCGGCGAAGTGGCCTGATCCAGTAGCCGCCCGCAACGGACGGCTTACTTCTCCGGCGTGACCGCCAACTTGTGGTCACGCTGCTTCTGCAAAAGCCTCTTGCCCTTGCTCAGAATATGCAGATTGGCGGCATCAAGTTTGTTGTATCCGGCCTGAATAATATCGAGATCGGCCACGTGACCGACTGCTGCCAGTTCATGCATCACGTCGCCGATAGCGACATCGACGCTCGGCGTCGGCAGGTTCACCACATCCTCCACCGCAGCGCGCATGCCCTGCGCGTCTCCGCCCATGACGTGATACAGCGCCAGCGCCTTGCGAAGAAATGCTTCGCGGCGTTCGATCTTGTTGGTGAGTATACTTTCGCCAACGCGATTCCGCATCAACTCAACAACTCTATTTTGATATTCGCCCATCAGACACCAAATAAAGTTCACAATATGCTTCGGGAGACTACGGACAATCCCCTTAGAACTGGTTAAGGCACGTGGCTTGCGCGGGTATGACCGCCATTTTCGTGCCGGGCCGCCGAGGCCGTTTTTCATAACGGGATATTTCAGTGCGGCGTGCCGAAACGACCCTCGCCGAGATGGCTGCGGCACCGCTGCACATTGAGAATCACGGGATGATCACTATTGTGAGATCTCGCATAGGAAAGACGCGGCGGGACGGGCATTGATAACCGTCAGGTTATTTATCATCCCCCTTATTTCATTTTACTTTGGCCATCGCACTCATCAATCTGGCAGTCTGGATCGGTGGAGGGAGCCACGGATCAATTGGGAGGAAATCATGAAATTACGGATCACCGCCGCAATCGCGGCCATCTGTTTCAGTTCTGCTGCTTATGCCGAGACGATCAAGGTCGGCGTGGTTGGTCCGTTCTCCGGCCCCTTCGCATTGCAGGGCAAGAACTTCAAGGCCGGCATAGACGCCTGGTTCGCGCTCCACGGCAACAAGGTTGGCGATGACACGGTCGAGGTCGTTTATCGCGACGTGCCGCAGGCCGATCCGGCGCAGTCCAAGGCGCTGGCGCAGGAACTGGTGGTGAAGGAAGGCGTGCAATATCTCGCCGGCTTCTATTTCACGCCCGACGCCATGGCCGTTACCCCGCTTCTGAAACAGGGCAATGTGCCGATGGTGGTGATGAATGCCGCCACGTCGGCCATCGTCACGAAAAGCCCCTATGTGGTGCGCACCTCGTTCACCACGTGGCAGACGTCGAGCCCCATCGCCAAGGTTGCCTTTGATGGCGGCGTCAAGAAGGTCATCTCGCTGGTCAGCGATTACGGCCCGGGCGTCGATGCCGAGAACGCCTTCAAGGCGGCCTTCACCGCCGCGGGCGGCGAAGTTGTCGAAAGCATTCGCATGCCGCTTTCCACCAATGATTTCAGCCCAATCATGCAGCGCGTGAAGGATTCCGGCGCGCAGGGCGTTTTCGCCTTCCTGCCATCCGGCCCGACAACGCTCGGCTTCGTGAAGGCCTTTAACGACAACGGCCTGAAATCATCCGGCATCAAGCTTTTCGCGCCGGGTGACCTCACGCAGGAGTCCGATCTGCCGGCGCTCGGCGAATCCGCACTCGGCATGCAGACGACCTTCCACTATGCCGTCTCGCACGATTCACCCGAGAACAAGACCTTCGTGGAAGCTGCGGCCAAGGCCATCGGCAACCCCAAGGAACTGTCCTTCCCCTCAGTCGGCGCGTTTGACGGCATGTATGTCATCACCAAGATGATCGAGGCGACGGGCGGGAAGCAGGATGCGGAAAAGGCGGTCGAGGCAGTGAAGGGTCTTTCCTGGACAAGCCCGCGCGGCCCTGTCAGCATCGATCCCGAAAGCCGCCACATCACGCAGAACATCTATCTGCGAGAGGTCGCCAAGGGCGATGACGGCAACTATTACAACAAGGAAGTCCAGACTTTCGAAAAACAGGGCGATCCGGGCCTCGCCGCCGCGAAGTAACAAGACATAAACGGCAGCTATTAAAAAACGGTCGAACCGCTCTCGCAGCGGTTCGGTTCCGGCCCGGGTCGGGCATTGCAGCACCGGGAGGAGCTTTTTCAGCATGCAGACGGTCTTCAGCATCCTTGTCGATGCGCTTGCCTATGGCATGGTGCTTTTCATCATCTCCATCGGCCTTTCGGTGACGATGGGGCTGATGCGGGTGGTCAATCTGGCCCACGGCGCCTTTGCCATGATCGGCGGTTATCTCGCCTCCTATGCCGCCCATGGCCTCGGCCTCGGTTACGCCGCGGCAATCCTTGTCGCGATCGTCGGAACGATCGTGATCGCCATACCGCTCGAACGGTTCCTCTACCGGCGTATTTACGGTGCTCCCGAACTGACGCAGGTGCTGATGACCATCGGCATCACCTTCTGCATCATCGGCATCGCCAATTTCGTATTCGGCCCGACGCTCAAGACCATTCCGCTGCCACAGCAGCTGGCCGGCCCCACCGATCTCGGCTTTCGCGCCATCGCCACCCACCGCATCTTTGCCATCGTCAGCGGTCTCGTCGTTGCGGCGGCACTCTGGTTCACATTCGAAAAGACCGCCTTCGGCATCAAGCTGCGGGCGGCGGTGGACAATGCCGCCATGGCCGCGGCGCTCGGCGTGCGCACCGAGGTCATCTATGCCATCAGCTTCGCCATCGCCGTCGGCCTTGCCGCCATGGGCGGCGTCATCGGCGCGGAATTGCTGCCGGTCGAACCCTATTATGCGCTGCGCTACATGGTCACCTTCCTGGTGGTCGTTTCGGTCGGCGGCGCAGGTTCCATTCCCGGCGCTCTGATCGCCTGCCTGCTGCTTGGCGCGATCGACACAACGGGACGTTACCTTGCGCCGGAATATGGCGAATTCTTCTTCTATCTGGCGGTCATCGTGATCATCACCTTGTTCCCGCGCGGCCTTCTTGGAAGGGCGAAATGAGATGGCGGTGCTCATGAACGACCTCACTGAAACGGCAAAGCCCCTGAAGGCCCGCTCACCCTTGCGCGCACTTGGCGGCCCGCTCGTCATCATCGCTGCGGCCATCGCCGGATATTTCCTGTTTCCGGACAATCTGGCGCTTCTGACACGCATCATCGCGATTGCGCTTCTGGTGCTCTCGATCGATCTCGTCACCGGCTATTGCGGCGTCGCGACGCTCGGCCATGCGGCGCTGTTCGGCGCCGGCGCCTATGCAGCCGGCATTGCCGCTGCCCATTTCAATATAACCGATCCGCTTCTGATGACCGTCATCGGGGCTGCCGCCGGCGGCGTCGCCGGCCTCCTGTCCGGCACGGTTCTGTTGCGGGCGCATGGTCTGCCGCAGCTGGTGCTGTCCATTGCCGTCATCCATCTTTTCCATGAGGCCGCCAACAAGGCGTCGAACTGGACCGGTGGCAGCGATGGCCTGGCCGGTGTCTCGCCCGATGCGCTGTTCGGCACCTTCGAGTTCGATCTTTTCGGCCGCACCGCCTATATTTACGGCGTCGTCCTGCTGCTTGTCGTCTTCCTTGCGCTCAGGGTCGTCGTCAATTCGCCCTTCGGCATGCTCTGCCGTGGCGTCAAGCAGGATAGCATCCGCATTCAGGCCATGGGCGGCTCGGTCAATGGCACGATTTTGAAGATGTTCGTCATCTCCGGCATCGTCGCCGGCATCGGTGGCGCGCTGAACGCCATTTCGACCCAGGTGGTCGGTCTCGACAGCCTCAGCTTCACGCTTTCGGCGGAGGGGCTGGTCATGCTGGTTCTCGGCGGCGCAGGCTCGCTTTATGGCGCGCTGATCGGCACCGTCACCTTCATGTGGTTCGAGGATGTCGTTTCTGCCGCCAATCCGTTCCACTGGCTCACCATTGTCGGCCTGCTGCTGATCGCCGTCGTGCTCTTTGCACCGCGTGGCCTTTACGGCGCGGGCGAACAGATCATCACGCGCCTGCGGGGAGATCGCAAATGAGCGCCATTTTCGAAGTATCCGGCCTGCAGAAGAATTTCGGCGGCCTTGTCGTCACCAACAACGTCTCGCTGTCTCTTTCCCCGGGAGACCGCACGGTGCTGATCGGCCCCAATGGCGCCGGCAAGACCACTTTCGTCAACCTTGTGACCGGCAACATCAAGCCATCCGCTGGAAGCGTGCGGATTGCCGGAGAAGACGTGACCGGGCTCAGCGCCAGCCAGCGCGTGAAGCGCGGGCTTGTGCGCTCCTTTCAGGTAACGCGGCTGTTTCAGGACATGACGCCGGAGGAACATGTCGCGCTCGCCATCCTGCAACGGGAAGGCAAAACGGGCCGGATTTTCGGCCGTTACCGTGCCATGCCATCAGTCATGAGCGAGGCGCGCGACATTCTCGGCACGCTTGGCCTGCTTGGCCTTGCCGAAACCCGCGTTCGTGAAATCGCCTATGGCCAGCAACGGCTGATCGAGATCGCGCTTGCCATGGCGCTCAGGCCCAAAATCCTGCTGCTCGACGAACCCGCCGCCGGCGTTCCCTCGACGGAAACGGCGCGCATCGAACAGGCGCTCGACCGCCTGCCCGCCGACCTCGCCATATTGATGATCGAACACGACATGGATCTGGTCTTCCGTTTTGCCAAACGTGTGGTGGTGCTCGCCGCAGGCGCCGTCATCTTCGACGGTTCGCCTGATGAAGTGACCAGCAATGCCGAGGTTCGCCAAGCCTATCTGGGAAGTTACGCCGATGCCCGCAGCGCCGCTTGAAATTGCCAACCTGACCGCCGGTTATGGCCCCACCCGCGTCATCGAGGGGCTGTCGCTTTCCGTTCCCGCCGGTTCGCGTTTCGCGGTGCTCGGCCGCAACGGCGTCGGCAAGACCAGCCTGTTCGCCACGCTTGCCGGGCAGACGAAGCGCTTTTCCGGCGATATCCGCATC
Source organism: Rhizobium oryzihabitans (assembly GCF_010669145.1). Lineage (NCBI taxonomy): Bacteria > Pseudomonadati > Pseudomonadota > Alphaproteobacteria > Hyphomicrobiales > Rhizobiaceae > Rhizobium > Rhizobium oryzihabitans. The sequence continues at coordinate 1,705,714 of NZ_CP048635.1, read as the reverse complement.
GGCGGGCAGGATATCGCTACTCTGCCGAGTGCGGCCCGCGCCCGCGCCGGTCTCGGTTACGTGCCGCAAACCCGCGATGTCTTTCCGACGCTGACCGTCGAGGAAAACCTCTTCGTCGGCCTCAAGGGCCGGCCGAAATCCGCCATCGAAGAAGCCTACACGCTGTTTCCGCGCCTGAAGGAAAGACGCCGCAATCTCGGCTCGCAACTCTCCGGCGGCGAGCAGCAGATGCTCTCCACCGCCCGCACCATCCTCGGCCAGCCCAAAGTGCTGCTTCTCGACGAACCGCTCGAAGGCCTCGCCCCCGTCATCTGCGAGGAACTGATGGCGGCCTTCTCCAAACTGGCGCAATCGGGCGAAATGACCATTCTTCTCGTCGAACAACGCATCCAGATGGCCATCGACTTCGCCGACCACGCCATCATCATGGAACGCGGCCGAATCGTCTGGGAAGGGCCGTCGGTCGATCTTGCGGCGAACCCGGATATTGTTGACACCCATCTTGGTGTGGGTGGGCTGCACTGAGTGCATCCGGTTGAAAACCAGAACAGTTTTCGGTCGGAACGGCTTCTAGATTAAGGGACGCAGACAGCGCCTACATCTCCCCCTCATTCCTGTGCTTGTCACAGGAATCCAGCCAACCCAAGTCCTTGGGCTGAAACGACCCCCTTCGACGCGCAGACGCGCGTCGGCTGGCAACTGTATTGTCAGGTTTTAGCAAAGACGGTTTTATCCCTGAGGATTGCGTTTGCGGCGACGAGGATTTTGCGGGCGATGGCAATGATCATGACCTTGAACGGTTTGCCCTTGGTCTGCATGGTTTGCGCCGTGCGGGCGAAGGCGGTCTTCAGCCTGTAAGCCACCAGCGCCGCCATGTAGAGGGCATCGCGCACGCGCTTTCGTCCGCCGCGAATATGGCGCTGGCCGCGTTTGATGCCGCTGTCGGCATTGAAGGGAGCAAGTCCCGCCAATGCCGCCATGGCTTTGGAAGAGCTGCCGCCCAGTTCCGGCATATGCGCCATCAGCGTGAATGCGGTGACTGGCCCGACGCCCGGAATGGAACGAAGCCTGGTGCTTTGTTCGTTCAGTTCCGCGTTTTCCCGGACATGGGCGTGACAGGCTTTTTCGATCGCCTCGATCTCGCCGTCCAGCCAGATGAGATGGCGCTCCAGACTATCGTGCTCCATGGGTTCTGCGCTGGAAAGGCGAAGCCGCTCCTGCTGGCGCATGGCAACGAGCTGATCGCGCCTTGTATGGAAGCTGGCAAGCGCCTGCCGGGCCGGATCGGGTGGTGTGCTGGTTGCGGGGCCAAGCGTTTCGCCCATGCGTGCCAGCAGGCGGGCATCGATGGCGTCGGTCTTGGCCAGGCGGCCGGTGGCTCTTGCGAAGTCGCGCGCCCGGGCGGGGTTGACCCGGCAATACGGACGCTGTTGCCGATCGAGAGCCGCGCGCAGCTGCCTGTCATAACGCCCGGTCGCCTCCAGAATGACCGTCGCCTCCTGCCCCTCCAGGCTTTGCAGCCATGCATGAATGGCGGCAGCGGTGTTGTCGATGCGGATATGCCGGGATGTCCGGCCGTCGAAAAGATCAAGATGCGCCTTGGCGACGTCGCATCCAATGAAAACAGGGTGTATCATGGCAAGCCTCATCCTGTGCTTCGAGGTCCGCGCTCACGGCCTCAATCAACTGTTCAGGTTGGGATATCAAAGGCGGACGGAGGACCAGAGCCAGCAAGCGGTCTCAAACGACCAGGATCCCGACGGCCTTCCGTCCGCTACCATTCTAGCACAGACGCAATACACAGGATCCCTGTGACAAGCACAGGGATGAGGAGAGTGTGCGGGAACCGTCAGTGGTTCGATCACAAGTCACAGGTCGTGCAAATGACTGGAGATGTCTCTCCACTCCCGGTTCGTTCGCTCGATCAGATTGAGCTTCCACTGCCGCGGCCATTTCTTGATGGTTTTTTCCCGCGTGATCGCACTCGTCAGCAGGTCGAATTCCTCAAACCAGACCAGCATTTTGACGCCATATTGTGAAGTGAAACCGGGCGTCAGTTCATTCTGGTGTTCGAAAAGCCTGGTCGGCAAATCCTTCGTCACGCCAGTATAAAGCGTGCCGTTGCGTTTTGATGCTAAAATATAAACGTAGCCCTTCATGTATAATAAGATGTATTTTATCTGAGTATACCGCAAGGGAGGACATTATACTCGCCCTCATTCCTGTGCTCGTCACAGGAATCCAGCCAGCCCAAGTCCTTGGGTTGCAAAGACTCTCTCGCCACGCAGACGCGCGTCGGCTGGATCCCTGTGACGAGCACAGGGATGAGGAGAGTATGCTGGTCACTCCCGCCCCCGCTCTCACCCATCACGCAAATCTCAAAAAACCCAATGGAATAAAAATTCCATTGCAGTTAAAGTGCACACGATTTCACTCCGCACAAAGGAACGACAATGACGGCAATCGATGCGCCAGAATCCGTAAAGGCTTTTGAGGAGCGGCTGCTCCAGGTCGCGGAGGGGTTGCCCAAGCGATTACGCCAGTGCGCCGATTATGTCGCTTCCAATCAGGATCGCATCGCCGTTTCCACCGTCGCCGAAATGGCTGAAGGCGCCGGCGTGCAGCCTTCGGCCTTCATGCGGTTTTGCCAGATCATGGGCTTTTCCGGCTTTTCGGAGATGCAGCGCCTGTTCCGTGATTCCTATGTCGGTGGCTGGCCGGATTATGCCACCCGGCTCGACCACCTGCGTGAAAAGGGCGACGAAAGCGCGTCCGGGCTGCTGGCGGAATTTGTGGAGGCCGGTCGTTCCTCCCTGGAAATGCTGCTGAAATCGGTCGATACGCGGCAGCTCGACGAGGCGGTCGCGGTGCTCGCAAAGGCGCGTACCGTGCATATCGTCGGTTTGCGACGTTCCTTTCCTATTGCCAGCTATCTGGCTTACGCCTTTGAGAAGATGAAGGTTCCGGCGGTTCTGCACAGCGCCGTCGGCGGGCTCGGCAATATCAGCGCCATCTCCCGCGAGGACGCGCTGATCGCAATCACCTTTTCCCCCTATTCGGCGGAAACCTTGGAATTGGCGGAAACGGCCCGCGCCAACGGCATTCCGGTCGTCGCCATGTCTGATTCCGCCGTCAATCCGCTGCGCAAATCCGGCGCAACGCTTCTTACGGTGACAGAGATCGATTTCGGCGCATTCCGCTCGCTTTCGGCCACGCTCTGTCTCGCCATCACGCTGGCCGTGGCTGTGGGAACCCGCAAAACTGCCTGAATATTTTTATTGAAAACGTAAAAAATAGAATTTATGATCCAAACCCATGAAACGGACATTCCATGATCGTCCGTCTCGTGACGGAGTTACGTGGGCGGAGGAGGCTCACCGCAGCGGGATGACGAAAGGTGCGGGCCAAGTCCCGCGCTGGAATGCCGCTCCACACATGTGAGGCTGACCGCCGCGATACGCGGTCCGAAGGAGGAACCTTTTGAAAAAACTTGATCTCATCACGATCGGGCGCTCGTCGGTCGACCTGTACGGTTCGCAGGTCGGCGGCCGTCTGGAAGACATGGCCTCCTTTGCCAAATATATCGGCGGCTCTCCCACCAACATCGCGGCGGGTGCAGCGCGCCTCGGCCTCAACAGCGCCGTCATCACCCGCGTCGGCGACGAGCATATGGGCCGCTTCATCCGTGAACAGCTGGTGCGAGAAGGCGTGGACGTGCGCGGTGTCAAAACTGACCCGGAGCGGTTGACCGCGCTGGTGCTGCTCGGCATTCGTGACCAGAACCAGTTTCCGCTGATTTTCTATCGTGAGAACTGTGCCGACATGGCGCTCAGCGAAGACGATATCGATCCCGCTTTCATCGCCGAAGCCGCTTGCGTCTGCGCCACCGGCACGCATCTGTCGCATCCGAAGACGGAAGCGGCCGTGCTGAAGGCGCTGAAACTTGCCCGTGAAAATGGCGCCAGAACCGCGCTCGATATCGATTATCGGCCCAATCTATGGGGCGTGGCCGGCCATGGCGATGGTGAAAGCCGTTTCGTCGAATCGCAGAAGGTCACCGCCAAGCTGCAATCCACCCTGCATCTCTTCGACCTGATCGTCGGCACCGAAGAAGAATTCCACATTGCCGGCGGCTCGACCGATACGCTTGCCGCATTGAATGCCGTGCGCAAGGTCTCAAACGCGACGCTGGTGTGCAAGCGCGGGCCAATGGGTGCGTCGGTGTTCGCCGGCGAAATTCCGGCGAGCCTCGACGATGGCGAGACGGGTGAAGGTTTTCCGATCGAGGTCTTCAATGTTCTCGGCGCAGGCGATGGCTTCATGGCCGGGCTGTTCCGTGGCTGGCTGCGCGGCGAGGACTGGCCGACGACGCTGAAATACGCCAATGCCTGCGGCGCCTTCGCCGTTTCCCGCCACGGCTGCACGCCGGCCTATCCGAGCTGGGAAGAGCTGCAATATTTCTTCAAGGCCGGCATTCGCAACAAGGCGCTGCGCAAGGACGAGGCGCTGGAACAGGTGCATTGGTCGACCAACCGCAAGGGCGACTGGGACACGATGCGGGTCTTCGCCTTCGACCACCGCATGCAATTGGAAGCCATCGCCGACGAACTCGGCGTGAAACACGAGCGTATCGGCGCTTTCAAGAAGCTCTGCCTCGAGGCCGCGCAAACGGTTTCCGGTGGCAAGGCGGGTTACGGTGTCCTCTGTGATGGACGCCTTGGACGCGATGCGCTTTTCGCCGCCAGCGGCTCGGGTCTCTGGATCGGCCGGCCGGTGGAATGGCCGGGTTCTCGCCCGCTGACGCTGGAACCAGAACTCGGCAAGGATTTCGGTGGCCTGTCCGAATGGCCGCTTGAAAATGTCGTCAAGGTTCTGTGTTTCTACCACCCCGACGATACGGAGGAGATGCGCGCCGCGCAGGAGGAGACGGTCATGCGTCTGTTCCAGGCGACACGCCGCAACCGTCTGGAAATGCTGCTGGAGGTCATCCCCTCCAAGGTCGGCCCGACCGACGATCTGACGGCCGCCCGCATCGTCGAGCGCTTCTACGAGATCGGCGTTTATCCCGACTGGTGGAAGCTTGAGCCGATGAAGACACGCGCGGCCTGGAAGAACGCCTGTGACGCCGTGCATCGCAACGATCCTTACGTGCGGGGCATCGTCGTTCTCGGTCTCGACGCACCGCAAAGCGAGCTGGAGGAGAGCTTCCGCCTTGCCGCCGGTTTCGATCTGGTCAAAGGTTTCGCCGTCGGCCGCACGATTTTCGCAGATGCTGCCCGGGCATGGCTCGGTGGCAAGATGACAGATCAGGAAGCGGTGAAGGACATGGCGCAGCGCTACACCAGCCTGTGCCGCATATGGGATGAGGCGCGCGCCAAAAAGGGAGAGGCAGCGTGAAGACAATCAGAATGACGGCTGCGCAGGCTATGGTTCGTTACCTCGCCGCGCAGATGAATGAACATGGCGAGACCTATATTGCCGGTGTCTGGGCCATTTTCGGCCATGGCAACGTCGCCGGCATCGGCGAGGCGCTTTATGGCATCCGCGAGGAACTGCCGACCTATCGCGGCCAGAACGAGCAATCCATGGCGCATGCGGCGATTGCCTATTCCAAGCAGCTGCGCCGCCGGCGGGCAATGGCGGTCACCTCTTCCATCGGCCCCGGTGCCGCCAACATGGTGACGGCGGCAGCGCTTGCCCATGTCAATCGCCTGCCGGTTCTGCTGATCCCCGGCGATGTCTTCGCCAATCGCGGCCCCGACCCAGTGCTCCAGCAGCTGGAAGATTTCGGCGACGGCACGATGACGGTGAATGACTGCTTCCGCCCGGTGAGCCGTTATTTCGACCGCATCATGCGCCCGGAACAATTGCTGACCGCCCTTCCCCGCGCCATGCGCACCATGACGGACCCGGCCGATTGCGGCCCCGTCACGCTCGCTTTCTGCCAGGATGTGCAGGCGGAAGCTTACGACTATCCGGCCAGTTTCTTTGAAAAGCGCATCTGGCGGCAACGCCGCCCCGAGCCGGATGTCGTGGAATTCGAGGCCGCCGTCGCCGCACTGAAGGCTGCGAAAAACCCAGTCATTGTTGCCGGCGGCGGCGTGCATTTCGCAGGCGCCACCGAAACGCTGAAAAACTTTGCCGAAAAACATTCCATCCCCGTGGTGGAAACGCAGGCCGGCAAATCGGCGCTCGCCTGGGATCACGATCTCAATTTCGGCCCGGTCGGCGTCACGGGTGCCGAAAGCGCCAATATCGTCAGCGAGAAGGCCGATCTGGTCTTCGGCGTCGGCACCCGCTTTCAGGATTTCACCACCGGCTCCTGGGCGCTGTTCAAGAACCCGGACCGCAAGATCCTGGCGCTCAACGTGCAGCCCTATGACAGCGCCAAGCACGATGCGATCAGCCTGACGGCGGATGCGAAAATCGGTCTCGAAAAACTGTCGTCGGCACTCGGCAGCCACCGTTTCGCGACACCGGATGCGGGCCTGAAGGCGGCATGGTTCAAGAAGGCCGATGCCGATACGGCAGCACCGGGTGAGGACAATGCCAACAGCCTGCCGACGGACATGCAGGTGATCGGCGCGGTGCAGCGCCAGTCGCGGAACAATACCGTCGTCATGTGCGCCGCAGGCACCATGCCGGGCGAGCTTCACCAGCTGTGGAAATCCAAGCTGCCGCTCTCCTATCACATGGAATACGGCTTCTCCTGCATGGGATATGAAGTGGCCGGCGGCCTCGGCATCAAGATGGCGGAACCGGACCGGGACGTGATCGTCATGGTCGGCGACGGCTCCTACATGATGATGAATTCCGAGCTTGCCACATCGGTCGCCATGGGCGTCAAGATCACGCTCGTCATCACCGACAACAGGGGTTACGGCTGCATCAACCGGCTGCAGATGGAAACCGGCGGCGCGGAGTTCAACAACCTCTACGCCCACACCAACGTCAACCCGATCGCCATCGACTTCGTCGCCCATGCCGGCTCGATGGGGGCGGATGCACGCAAGGTCTCCACCATTTCCGAGCTGGAAGCAGCGCTTGCCAGCGCCCGCGCGTCCACCCGCACGACCGTGATCGTCATCGATACCGACCCCTATCCGACGCCGCAGGCCGGTGGTCACTGGTGGGATGTCGCGGTGCCTGAAGTTTCCGAACGCGCCGAAATCGGACCGGCGCGCGCCCGTTATGAAAACCATCTCAAGGAAAGACAGTAAGATGATCCGTTACGGAACCAACCCGATCGCCTGGTCCAACGACGACGACCGCACGCTGGGCGCCCATATCAGCCTTGAACAGTGCCTCGACGAAACCGCCAAGATCGGCTTCGACGGCATCGAGAAGGGCCACAAGTTCCCGACGGAGCCGGAAGGCCTGAAGGGCGTGCTTTCGCCGCGCGGCCTGTCCTTCGTCTCCGGCTGGCATTCGCTGAACCTTTTGACCGACAGCATCGAATCCGAAAAGAAGGCGATGCAGCCGGCGCTCGATCTGCTGAAAGCCATGGGCTCAAAAGTCATCATCGTCTGCGAGACCTCCAACGCCATTCACGGTGCCGACGACACGGCGCTGGTCGACCGCCCGCGCCTTGCGGCTGAAGACTGGGCGAAGTTCGGCGCGGGTGTCGAGGCGCTGGCGGCCTATGCTGCCGAACAGGGCATCACGCTCGTCTACCATCACCACATGGGAACCGTGGTCGAGAGCGAAGACGAGATCGACCTTTTGATGAAGCACACCGGGCCGAAGACCCATCTGCTGCTCGATACCGGCCATTGCCTCTTCGGTGGCGGCGATCCCGTGCGCGTCGCGCAGAAATACATGCACCGCGTTGGCCATATCCACGCCAAAAACGTGCGGCCGGTGATTGCCGATCAGGTTCGGAACGAACGGCTTTCCTTCCTCGAAGGCGTTCGCCGCGGCGTGTTCACCGTGCCGGGTGACAGCGAGGGCGGCGTGAACTTCCCGCCGGTTCTGAAAATTGCCGCCGAGCATAATTACAGCGGCTGGCTGGTCATCGAGGCCGAACAGGACCCGGATGTGCGCAACCCATTCGAATATCAGAGCCTCGGGCTGAAATCGCTGAAGGCTTTTGCCCGGGAAGCGGGGTTGGACAAGGCTCAGGCTGCCTGAACTGAGCAGGGGGCATCAGAGTGTATACGTCTGCGGATCATATGCTCCGGTGCAGCCCCCTCCACCCTCATTCCTGTGCTCGTCACAGGAATCCAGCCGACGCGCGTCGGCGCGGCGGAAAGACTCCTCTCAGCCCAAGGACTTGGGCTGACTGGATCCCTGTGACGAGCACAGGGATGAGGGAAACGCGGGAATAGCCGCCCGATAAATTGAACGACTGACCAAAAAGGAACACCACCATGACCTCACTTCTGCGCAAGCCGGTCGCGACAAGCGGCAAGGTGCACGATATCACGCCCCAAAGCGCGGATTGGGGTTATGTCGGTTTCGGCCTCTATCGCCTGAAGCCGGGCGAAACGGCGGCGGAAAAGACCGGCGATACGGAAGTCATTCTGGTGCTTGTCGAAGGCAAGGCGACGATTTCCGCAGGGGGCAAGGAGTTCGGCGAACTCGGCGACCGCATGAATGTGTTCGAACGCAAACCGCCGCACTGCGTCTACGTGCCCGCAGGCTCCGAATGGTCGCTGACGGCCACGACGGATTGCACCGTCGGCGTCTGCACCGCCCCGGGTGAAAAGGGCAGCCGTGAGGCGCAGCAGATCGGCCCAACCGGTGTGCAGCTGACCGAACGCGGCAAGGGCGCCAATACGCGCTACATCTTCCCCATCGCCATGGAAGAGCGCGATGTGGCCGACAGCCTGCTGGTGACGGAAGTGTTCACCCCATCAGGCAACTGGTCGTCCTATCCGCCGCACCGACATGACGAGGATAACTACCCCGACATGACCTATCTGGAAGAGACCTATTATCACCGGCTCAACCCGGCGCAGGGTTTCGGTTTCCAGCGCGTCTTTACCGAAGACGGCTCGCTGGATGAAACCATGGCGGTGGCGAACGGCGATGTCGTGCTGGTGCCCAAGGGCCACCACCCCTGCGGCGCGCCCTATGGTTACGAGATGTATTATCTGAACGTGATGGCCGGGCCGATGCGCAAATGGCGCTTCAAGAACCATCCCGATCATGACTGGATTTTCAAGCGCGACAATCCGTGAGGCATGCCAGCGTCCACGGCACCCTCCTCATCCCTGTGCTTGTCACAGGGATCCAGCCAGCCCAAGTCCTTGGGCTGAGAGGAGTCTTTCCGCCGCGCAGACGCGCGTCGGCTGGATTCCTGTGACAAGCACAGGAATGAGGGGCGAAGAAGGTCCGTGCCGCGATTGCCGCAGAGAAACAAGCAATCGAACGTATTGATTTCATTCTAACAATTTAGGGAGGAAAGACAATGACCGCTCTTGGCGTTGGCCTTATTGGCACGGGTTACATGGGCAAGTGCCACGCTTTGGCGTGGAACAACGTCACCAGCGTCTTCGGCGATGTGGAGCGCCCGCGGCTGGTCACGCTCGCGGAGGTCAATCCCGAGCTTGCCGCAAAGAAAGCCGCCGAGTTCGGTTTCGCCCGCTCGACAGGCAACTGGCGCGATCTGCTTTCCGATCCCGAGATTGACGTGATCTCCGTCACCACACCGAATGCCTTTCACCCCGAAATGGCGATTGCCGCACTCGATGCCGGCAAACATGTCTGGTGCGAAAAGCCGATGGCGCCCGCCTTTACTGACGCGGTGAAGATGCGCGATGCGGCCCGCCGGTCCGGCAAGGCGGCGGCCATGGGCTACAACTACATCCAGAACCCTATGATCCGCCATATGCGCCGCCTCATCGACGAAGGCGCGATCGGCAAGGTCTATCATGTCCGCGCCGAGATGGATGAGGACTTCATGGCGGATGCCACCCAGCCCTTCTACTGGAAGAGCGAGGCCTCATCCGGCTATGGCGCGCTGGATGATTTCGCCGTTCACCCGCTGTCACTGCTGTTTTCCCTGTTCGGCCATGCCGAAAGCGCGATCACCGATATGGTGAAACCTTATGCGACACGACCGCTTTCCGGCGGTGGCGAGCGCGCTGTCGAGACGCATGATCTTGCCAGCGTTCTCCTGAAGCTCGAAGGCGGCATTTCCGCTGTGCTGATTGCCAACCGCTCGGCCTGGGGCCGCAAAGGCCGCATCGCCATCCAGATTTATGGTTCCACCGGCTCGATCCTTTTCGATCAGGAGCGGATGAACGAATTCCAGCTCTACACAACGGATGGACGCCCGGAGGAGCAGGGTTTCAGAACCATCCTCGCCGCCCCGCACCACAAACCCTATGACCGCTTCATCCCCGCCCCGGCCACGGGCTCGGCTTCAACGACCTGAAAGTGATCGAATGCCGCGAACTCATCGCCGCCATCGAGGGCAAGAAGGCGCATATCATCGACTTCGAGGAAGGGCTGAAGATCGAGCGCAGCATCCATGCCATGGCCCGGTCGTTTGCCGAAGGGCGCTGGGTGGGAAGCGCGGAGATTGCGGAATAGAACGCCCACAAAGGGCGAAAACGTCTCCTCCGTCATGCCGGACTTGATCCGGCATCCAGCCACGGCGCGTCTGCGCCGTGACAGGAGTCTTTTATGATCAAAGAGTTGATCATGCTGGACCCCGGATCAAGTCCAGGGTGACGGTGCGTGGAGGTTCCGGCCTCACCCCTTGACCGGCGTTTCCGGCACCGGCGTCAGTACCTTGCCGTCCTTAAACCAGCCGAGGATATTGTCGGCCACGAGATCGGCCATCGCATTGCGCGTCGGGATGGAGGCGGACGCGACGTGCGGCAGCAGGGAAACATTCGGCAGCGACAGGAATGCTTCCGGCACCTTCGGCTCGGCATAGAAGACATCGAGGCCGGCGGCACCCACGGCGCCACTCTTCAGAGCCTCTAAAAGCGCATCTTCATCAACGCTGGAACCGCGGCCGACATTGACGAAAACGCCCTGCGGCCCAAGCGCGGAAAGGATTTCCGCATTGATTGCCTTATGCGTTTCCGGCGTGCCCGGCACGATGCAGATCAGGATGTCGACGGCTTCCGCCATCTCTTTCAGCGAACCGTAATAGGTATAGTTGAGGCCATCGCGCTTGCTGCGGGTGTGATAACCGATCTCCACCTTGAAAGGCTCCAGCCGCTTGGCGATTTCCTGGCCGATGCGGCCCATGCCGAAGAGGCCGACCTTGCGGCCGCGCAGCGAGAATGGCGAAAGCGCAAAGGGCCCTTCACCAACCCATTTGCCGTCGCGAAGCCAGGTCTCGGCTTGGTAAAGACGGCGCACGGTATTGATCAGCAGCGCAATCGTCGTATCCGCCACTTCGTCATTGAGCACGTCAGGCGTATTGGTCACCACGATGCCGCGTGTGGCAGCGTGTTTGGCATCGACGCCATCGTAACCGACGCCGAAATTGGCGATGATCTCAAGCTTCGGCAGCGCATCGATCCACTTTGCGTTGACGACGCCGGAAACGGCGATGGCATTGACGCGCTCGGCTGCACCTTCAGGCAGAACCGGCTCGGCACCGGCGGGCACAGTCACGATCTCGACCTTGCCTTCGAGGCGTTCGAGGACGCGCGGATTGATCTTGCCGGGAACGAGAACGACGGCTTGTCTGTCAGACATGAGTGGATATTCCTCCTGATTGCATTCCAATATCACCGGAGCCGGACTTCAGGCGAACCACTCGCCATCCCGCTCCTCCGGGCCGCGATCTTTTCAAACAACGGCGGCCGTGAAAAGGGCAATAAGGGGATGCTATGGGGCAGACGGAAGTTTCATGCCTATTTTTTTGCACCACATGCACATCCGTCATGCCGGACTTGATCCGGCATCCAGCCAGCCCAAGTCCTTGGGCTGAAAGGGCTCTTCCCGTCGCGCAGACGCGCGCCGGCTGGGGATCCCGGCTCAGGGCCGGAATGACGGAAGAAGGAAACGTCGCGAACAACCAGGAACAGGCAGCCTGCCGCATCCATACTCCCGGGCGATAGACTCAGACCCGCGGCCGCACAGGCCCCGTCGACTGGCGGATGCGCATTTCCGGCTTGATGAGGTGGATGCCATCCGGTTCGTGGCTGCCGGCCAGCCTGTCCAGCAGCGCCCGCGCCGCGAGACGTCCCACCTCGGCCTGTCCGTTGGACACGGTGGTCAGCGCCGGCGTGGCGATCGCCGCCTCTTCCAGATCGTCATAGCCGGTGACGGAAATATCGACACCCGGCACCAGACCAGCACGCGAAATGCCGTTCATGAGGCCGATTGCGACGAGATCGTTCCAGCAGACGGCGGCGGTGGGCTTCTGCGGCAGGGAGAGGAAATGTACGGCCGCCTCGAAACCGCCCTGCTTCGAGCGGGGCCAGGAATACGCAGGTTCGGATCGACCTCGATACCCGCCTTGCGCAGCGCATTGACATAACCCTGATACCGGTCACGGCCGGTGGATGTCTGGTCGGTGCCGCCAACCATGGCGATGGTGCGGTGGCCAAGGCTGATCAGATGATTTGTCGCCAGCGAAATGCCGTAGCTGTCGTCGCCGCGATAGGTCGGCATATCGACGCCATCCATGGAACGGGCCACCAGAATGGCGGGCATGCCGTTTTCCTCGGCCAGCGTCATATCCTCGATCGGCGTGCCGATGGCGGGCGACATGATGATGCCATCAGAACCCAGCTGCAGCAGCGTTTCGATGAAGGTGCGCTGCTTCTCCACCGAATCGTAGTGGTTGGAAAGAATGAAGGTCTGGCGGCTGCGGTCCAGCTCGCTTTCGATGGCTTTCAGAATTTCGCCGTAGAAGGGGTTCATCACATCGTGGAACACCACGCCGACAATGCCGGAGCGCGAGGTGCGCAGGCTGGCCGCCCGGCGGTTGTAGATGTAACCGAGCGCCCGCGCCTGTTCCTTGATCTTGTCGCGCGTGTCGGAGGCAACCAGCGGGCTGTCACGCAATGCAAGGGAAATGGTGGCGGTCGAAAGACCGAGACTTTCGGCGATCGTGGACAGTTTGACCTTTTGGGCCACGGCATTCCTCCCAAACGCATGTCGTTGACGACGTATCTGTTTAAATTGCAATTAAACAATTTAAACAAAATCCGCAACCCGTTTAAGAGATACCCACAAAACAGAGTTTTATTTTAAAAATTTCAACAAAATTATTGAAGATTGGTGTCGATCGCCTTGAGAAGTTTAACCACGGTCCTGATATCCTTGGCCGAAAGCCCTTCTATCGCCCGTGCACCACAATTGGCGATGGAAACATTGATATGCTCGACGCTTTTCAGCCCCGCCTCCGTCAGCTTCACCAGCGTGACACGGCCATCCTCGTCGTCGCCGCTGCGCTCCACGAAGCCCTGGGCCTCCATGCGGCCGATGGTGCGCGTCATGGTCGGCGCCTTGACGCCGAGTTTCTGGGCGATCTGCCCGGGCGTCAGGCTGCCTTCCTGCGCGAGCGCCAGGATAACGCCGTCCTGCCCGGCATAAAGGCCGCTTTCGGCAAGGCTGTGGCTCAGCGCCGTGCGCATGGAGCGGGCGGCCTGGGTGATGGATTGCGCCAGTTCCTCAGGGTTGAAATTCTCATCCCTTTTTTTGGCGTCCTTTACCTTCTTGCCGCTCTTTTCCTTCTTCGCGCCCTTGTCCTTATGCCCAGTTTTATCCTTGCTCATATGCGAGTGCCTTTTACCCTGTGGCGGAACCGATATATGTTGCTGGAAATCCTTACCGAATGCACGTGCGGACTGCCAGATGCCAAACTCATACACGCAATATCACGACGAAAACGTAACAGACCCGCATCTTCGCGCAACAGGTGTAATTTCCGTGCTGCCTCTGGGTGCGCATGAGCAGCATGGACCGCACCTGCCCTTCGAGACCGATACGCTGATTGCCGAAGGCATCGTCTCCCGTCTCACCGCTGCCTTGCCCGCCCATCTGCCCGTCTCCTTCCTGCCGGTGGAGCCCGTCGGATATTCCATCGAACACATGGATGTGCCCGGCACCCGGACGTTGCGTTACGACGAGGCCGTTGAGCGCTGGCTCGGCATTGCTAAGGCCGAATATGAAAAAGGCGTGCGCAAATTCGTGATGCTGAACGCCCATGGCGGCAATTCACCGTTGATGACCATCGTTGCGACCGAGGCCCGCGCCCGCTTCGGCATGCTGGCCGTCGCCACCAGCTGGACCCGTTTCGGCGTGCCAGCGGATATCGTGAGGCCGGAAGACAAGGCGATCGACATCCACGGCGGCGATATCGAGACATCGGTCATGCTGGCGCTTTGCCCGGAGCGGGTGGCGATGGAAAAAGCGGCCGACTTTCCTTCCCGGCAAAGCGATTTCGCCGACCGCTTCCGGCATCTGCGCGCCTATGGGCCGCATGCCTTTGGTTGGCTGATGAGCGATCTGAACCCTGACGGTGTCGCCGGAAACGCCACTGCCGCCTCAGCCGAAAAGGGTGAAAGGCTCATCTCCCATGCGGTCGGCGGCCTTGTCGAACTGCTTGAAGACGTCCACGATTTTGACATAACGTTATTTCATAACAAAATTTGAACAAGCTGGCAGAATTCGACCAAAATCTCTTTGAACTGCCCGGACGTCGCGCCTATATGGACGACAACACTTCTTCCTTGGGGCCTTCACGGCCTTTCTCCACGCGGGGTTTTCCATGACCGAAACAGCACCAGCCAAGCCCATTCCAGTCACCGTCCTGACGGGATATCTCGGCGCCGGCAAGACGACGCTTCTCAACCGTATCCTCTCCGAGAACCACGGCAAGAAATACGCTGTCATCGTCAATGAATTCGGCGAGATCGGCATCGACAACGATCTGATCGTCGAGTCTGATGAAGAAATCTACGAAATGAACAATGGCTGCGTGTGCTGCACGGTGCGCGGCGACCTGATCCGCGTCGTGGAAGGCCTGATGCGCCGGCCCGGCCGTTTCGACGGCATCATCGTTGAGACCACCGGCCTTGCCGATCCCGTTCCCGTCGCCCAGACCTTCTTCATGGATGACGACGTGCGCGCCAAGACCGAGCTTGACGCCGTTGTCGCGCTTGTTGATGCCAAGCACCTGCCGCTGCGCCTAAAGGACAGCCGCGAGGCCGAAGACCAGATCGCCTTTGCCGATGTCGTGATCGTCAACAAGACCGATCTCGTTTCGCCGGAGGAAGTGGCCCGCATCGAGGATATCGTGCGCGCCATCAATCCTTCCGCACGCATCTACAAGACCACCCGTTCCGGCGTCGATCTCGCCCGCGTTCTCGATCAGGGCGCGTTTAATCTGGAACGTGCACTCGAAAACGATCCGCATTTCCTCGAACACGGCCATGAGGACCATGCCTGCGGTCCCGATTGCGACCACCACCATCACGATCATGACCACCATCATCATGACCACGATCACGGGCATCACCACGATCATGATCATGGGCATGACCACGGCCACCATCACCATGGCGCGGTTTCTGCAATTCACGACGTGACCGTGCAATCCGTTTCGCTGCGCGGCGGCGAGATGAACCCCGAGCGCTTCTTCCCGTGGATCCAGAAGGTGACGCAGACCGACGGTCCAAATATTCTGCGCCTGAAAGGCATCATCGCCTTCAAGGGCGATGCGGAACGTTACGTGGTGCAGGGCGTCCACATGATCATCGAGGGCGATCACCAGCGCCCCTGGAAAGACGGCGAAAAGCGCGAAAGCCGCCTCGTCTTCATCGGCCGCGAACTGGACCGTGAGAAACTGGAAAAGAGCTTCAACGCCTGCCTCGCAACGGCCTGAGGTTTTAAGGGACAGACCGGGACGCTCCTGCTGCTTCCCGGTTCCCTTCCCCACGCTCGACGTCATCCTCGGGCTTGACCCGAGGACCCATTGCCGCCAGCATGTGGATGGTCGGGTCAAGCCCGACCATGACGCCACGGGTTGAAACCGCGACAACGGGTCTTCCCGACCTGGTCAGCGACCGAAATCCACCAAACGAAAAACACATAGACGAAAGACCGATGCCCCATGCCGACTGTTGCCCCGCTTGATATCGAAGGCCACGTGGTCTCGACCCATTTTCTCGGCGACATTCCGCTGTTTGCCACCGCCGCCGGCACCATTCACCGGCTGGATGGCGGCGAAAAGGTAACGCAGGCGCATGAGGGGCTGCTGACCTGTGTTCGCGATCCCTACAGCGCCACGCTGCTTTCCGGCGGCGAGGACGGGCGCGTGCTGCGGATCGGCCATGACGGCAGCATCAGCGAGCTCGCCAATGTGCCGCGCAAATGGGTCGGCGTCGTTGCCGGCGGGCCGCAGAAGGCGGTCGCTTATGGCGTTGGCAAGTCGAGCTTCGTGCGCCTCTCCGACGGCACGGTGAAGGAATTCAAGGAAGAACGCACGGTGGAGGCCATCGCCTTTGCGCCCAAGGGCCTGCGCATTGCGGTCGCCCGTTATAACGGCGTGACGCTGCATTGGGTGGCGAGTGCGGGCGATCCGGTGGATCTGGAATGGAAGGGCGCCCATACCGGCGTCACCTTCTCGCCCGATGGCAAGTTCCTCGTCACCACCATGCAGGAAAACGCGTTGCATGGCTGGAAGATGGAAGCGACCAAGGGCGGCATGGAAGCCCGCCACATGCGCATGACGGGATATCCCGCCAAGGTCAAATCCATTTCCTGGTCGGCCAAGGGCAAATGGCTCGCCTCATCAGGCGCGCCGGCCGCCATCGTCTGGCCATTTTCCGGCAAGGACGGCCCGATGGGCAAGGCGCCGGAAGAGCTCGGCACCCGCGCCAACATCATGGTCACCAATGTCGCCTTCCACCCGGTGGAAGACGTGCTGGCCATCGGTTTCATCGATGGCATGGTGCTGGGCGTGCGCCTTGCCGACGGCAAGGAAGCCCTGCTTCGCCGCCCCGGCAAGGGCGCCATCACGAGCATGGACTGGAGCGCCACCGGCAAGCTGCTGGCCTTCGCCTCCGAAGCGGGCGATTGCGGCATTATCGACATTTCGGCGTAAGGCGGCGACCGGCGCGCAATGCGCCGGCTGATCTGCCCACTCCCCTCATTCCTGTGCCTGTCACAGGAATCCAGCCGACACGCGTCTGCGTGGCGGGGAAGAGTCTTTTCAGCCCAAGGACTTGGGCTGACTGGATTCCTGTGACAAGCACAGGAATGAGGGCGGCTGGATGAATTGCCCTTACTCGCCCACCTGACGGCGCGTGAGGAACAGCAGCAGCAACCCGGCACCGGCGCCCACCGAGGCAAGCCGGATCGAGACACCGAAGCTGGCATATTGCGCCACGAACCCCATTAGCGGCACCGCAAACAGCGCGGCAAGGAAGATGGAATTCATGTAGAGCGCCGTCGCCCGCGCCGTGCGGCCACGTGCAAAGCCCTGAATGAAGGTCAGGCTCGTGCCGGCGAAAAGGCCGTAATAGGCGCCTTCCATCGCCGCACCGAAAATCATGGCGGGCAGGGTCTGGACCGAGGCGATGATGTTGAAGGCAACGATCGCCATCACCGCCGCGATGCAGAGAAGGACACGGGCGCTGACCCGCCGCATGATCCTCGGCGCAAGCAGGATGAGCAGAACCTCCATCGCGCATTTGACGCTGAGCGACAGGCCCGGCGCGTAATCCGGCAGGCCCACTTCCCGCACCAGAAACACCGGCAGGGCAGAGGCGCACAGGGAGTGGGCGAAAGACATGCAGAAGCTCGCCGTCGCCGCCAGAAGCAGCGGCAGGTTACGCCCCGCATCGGCTTCCCCCTCCTCCCGCCGCTCCATCGGGCAAGTCTGGCCACGCGGCACGATGGCAAGCGCCAGCCCGCCCCAGATGGCGGCCATCAACATGGCATTCAGGAACACCGCCTTTGCGCCGGCGAGATCGACGATCAGATAGGCGGCGGCCGGAAGCAGCATCCATGCCAGCGACACCATCATCCGCAGGAAAGCGTTGTAGGAGGCCGTATCGAGCGCCTCTACCCGGCCGTGATACCGGCCATAACTGAAGACGAGCGTGCTGGCGGCGTTGGAAAGCCCCATGCCGGTTGCCGTTATCGCCACCAGCAGCGCCAGATGACCGAAGGTTGCCGCCGCTGCCGCGACGAAGGCGCCAAGCACGGAGAGAAGCAGCAATGGCCGCACCCGCACGCCGGCATCGACACGCTCGCCATAAATGCGGCTGGCAATGATCGAGGCCAGCATCGCGGTCACGCTGTAAAGACCGAGCGTCGCCGGCGCATGACCGAGAACCTGAATGATATAAAAGCCGATAAATGGCACGACGGCCGCATTCGTGCCGCCGGCAACGAAGACCAGTAGCGCGATCAAATAGGCCTGACGATCAAATGCGTCCGGCGAAGCGCGTTTCTGTAGCATGGGGAATCGACTGAAAGCTTGGAGGACGTGAAGCCCACCTTCACATCAAAACGGTGCGCGGTTCAAGCCTGCCCATAGCTTCATTTAAGCAGAGCACGAACAAAAAAAGGGGGCCACGAGGCCCCCTTCCAGTCTTGCGATGCACCGTTTGTTCTTGCCGGAAGCGCCATGCGTCATACACACGCAACTCGAGGCTTGTTCCCGGCTTATGTCCTGCGCGCATCGTTTCCGTCGAAAATCCCTGTCGATTTTCGATCTGGCTTATTCAGTGGCGACGCTTCTTGCCGCCGTCATTCTTGTTGTCGATGACATCGACGGAGGTCTTGTTGCCGTTGAGGATGCCGTTCAGGATACCGGTCTTGTTGCCGTTCAGAATCCCGTTATTGGACAGGATACCGCTGACACCCAGATCGATGCTGGGCGAGACGACAACGAGCGCGCCGCCCTTGTTGCTGTTTCCGGACAGGATGCCGCCCAGAAGACCGCCGGCATTGGCCTGACCAACGGAAGCGACAGTAAGAACAGCGGCTATGCAAGCAAACTTAGCAATCATTTCTCTCTCCTCTTATGTTTGATCACGCCCTCTGGCGTAGTCCAACTGTATAATTAGAGGATTCTAATTCAAGCAAAGCCTAATGTTACAATAAATAATTAACGCTAATACTCATGAATTTAATAAAATTTTACATAGCCGGGCTTGCCTCTTCTGAAGGAATTACAGTGCCGCCTTCTATCTTTTACGGCTGCGGCAGTAAAATCATGACGGAGACTTTGTTAACCATCCAACTATAAGATATTGCTTAATTAGCAACCGGAGATGCAAATGCGGCTGGGGGGATGCATCGCACTTGTTCTTGGGCTTGCCTGCACCGGCATCGTGCGGGCGGGCGAGAAGGCCGATGAACACAACATCACCTACAGATCCGGCATCTCCAGCGACACCAATTATTTCGCCGACACCAATCGCCTGAAGGCGGTGTCGCTGCGCACCGGGCTCGGGCTCAATGGAAAGATCGCTCTGGAAGGGGCGGAACTGCGGTATTCGCTCGATCACGAGGAGGTCCGCCTCCCCCGCTACCGCTTCGCCAATGAACACAACACCATTGCCACGCTGGGGCTGACCAGGCGGTTTTCCGAACGGCTGGAATGGGCGGTGGAACTGCGGGGTACGCGCAGCGATGCCGGCGATATCTTCATACACCTGCCGGAGGAAGACATTGGTTACCGGCAACTGGATCACAAGCTGGAGGCCTCCTCCCAGCTCGGCATTCTCGCGCTCGGCGGCAAGACCACGCTGACGGCGAGCGTTGCCAGCCTGATTAAGGGCAAGGCACGGTTCAAGCCCGCCTATTTCGAACCCACCCGCCTGGAGGCCAATGAAGCGCTTCTATCGTTCAAGGCCGAGCATGAAAGGCCCCTTGCCGGTGGCGAGGCCGGGCTGACCCTTGCTTATGACCGCATCCTCGTGCCGGAAAGCCAGCAGGAGAGATATGAGCGTTTTCCGGCCAGCACGCTGCGCGGCTCGCTTGCCTATGGTTACAAATTCTCCGAGCACTTCGCGGTTCTGGCCGAGGCCGGCCTGACATCCATCTCCGGCGACGAAATCAGCGACAAGGTGAAGCGCACCAGGCCCTACCTTCGGGCGGAAGCGGAAGTGAAGGCGAGTGAAAGCATCGCCTTCGGAGCGGGCTTCTCGCAGGACTATGCGCTTTTTGACCCCGATGATCCCATTGCCGAGTTCCATCGCCGCTGGCAGTTCGTCATAAAGAGCAGGCTTACCGACCGGCTGGGGCTCGATCTTTCGCTGCGGCGTGTCCACAAGGACTGGATCTATTATAATTACGACAGCAGCGAGCGCAGGCTGGTTGCCACACTCTCCTTCGATACAGGCAAAAACAGCAAGCTGGAGGTGGAATTCAACCGCCTTCTGCATGGCGAGCGCGACACCGATCTCTCCTATAGCGGCTCCAGCGTCACCTCGCGTTTCAGCGGCACCTTCTGAAACATTCGCTGGTCTGCACCGGCGCATTGTTATGGAAGAGCGCGGCAGGTCGAAATTCGGTCCCATTTTCTGCTAGAGTCAGACCTTCAAGATTCGAAGGCAGGACAGACCGGATAATGAAAAGACGTTTTTTGCTTCTCGCGGCCGGCCTGACCTCCGTTCCCGTCGCCGCCGTGGCGCATCCGCATATTTTCGCCGAAGCGCGCATGGAAATCGTCGAGGGGCCGAACGGCACCATTCAGGAAGTGCGCAACATCTGGCGCTTTGACGAGATGTTCTCGGCAAGCGTGGTGATGGATTACGACAAGAACAGCGACCTGAAGCTCGACAAGGACGAACTCGCCGAAATCGGCAATACCGTGCTGGAATCGCTTGCCGAATATTCCTACTACACCTTCATTACCGCCGACAGCAAACCGGTTGCGTTCGGAAAGCCGGAGGCCATTCACGTCGATTACAGGGACAACCAGATTCTGATGTTCTTTTCCGTGAAGCCGACCAAGCCGCTCGCCATCAAGGGCAAGCTCAGCTTCGGCGCCTGGGATCCGACCATGTATACGGCGATCGATTTTGCGAAAGACGCCGATCTGGCAACCGAAGGCAAGGATTTGAACGCCTGCAAGCACCATGTCGTCCGCCCCGATCCGGATGAAGTGCTCGCCCAGAACCAGAGCACCCTGACCGACGCCTTTTTCAACGATCCGACCGGCACCGACATGACCAAGATGTTCGCCACCCGGCTGGAGGTGACATGCTGAGCCGCAACGGGCGCCTGGCCGGCCAGCTGATGATCGTCGCCATCGGTCTCGTTGCCGTTACCGGCGCCGCCCACGCCCAGTCACCGCTCGGCATCGGTTCGGCCGAACCGTCCTTCTCCGTCGGCGGCCCCTTTGCGCCGCTGATGCAGTGGATCAATGTGCACCAGCAGATGTTTTACCGGGCGCTGACCGGTGCGTTGAAAGCCATGCGCGAGGATGGCTGGGCGCTTGGCTCGCTGATCGGCCTTTCCTTTGCCTATGGTGTTTTCCACGCTGCCGGCCCCGGCCATGGCAAGGCGGTCATCTCCTCCTACATGATCGCCAATGAAACGCAGCTGAAACGCGGCATTCTCATTTCCTTCGTTTCCGCACTCCTTCAGGGCGCGGTGGCCATCGGCCTCGTCGGCGCTGCCTGGCTGGTGCTGCGCGGTACTTCCATCACCATGACGAAGGCCACGCAGGCCATGGAGATCGCCAGTTTTGCCATGGTGGCCCTGTTCGGCGCCTGGCTGCTGGTACGCAAACTCTGGTCACTCCGCATCAGGCGCGAACCGGTCGCGATTTTCGCAGCGGCAGGGCAAGCGGCGGCAGCCAAGACCACCGGCATGGGTACAGGTCTAAGGTTTCAGGGCAAGCCGGTTTTTTCCGACCACGACCACAACGGCACCGGTGATCTCTGCACGGCCTGCGGCAAATCCCACGCGCCCGATCCCATGCTTCTGAAGGGCAAGAACTTCAGCCTGCACGAAGCATGGTCGGCCATTATCGCGGTGGGCCTCAGACCCTGCTCGGGCGCCATCATCGTCATGAGCTTTGCGCTCCTGAACGGGCTCTATCTCGGCGGCGTGCTCTCAGTTCTCGCCATGTCGCTCGGCACCGCCATCACCGTGTCGCTGCTTGCCATCATGGCCGTATCGGCCAAGGGTCTTGCCGTGCGCTTCGCCGGCCCCGGAAGCCGCAAGGCGGCGGGCATCAGCCACGCGATCGAGATCGCCGGTGCGCTGTTCGTGTTGCTGATGGGCCTGATGCTGCTCGGCGCGTCGCTTCAGCTCTAGGGCATTTCCAGTAAAACTGCGCAGCCTGCCCTAGCCGTCACGACGGCGCTGATAACGGGCGCGCAGCCAGAACAGCAGGAAGAAACACAGCACCGCCACCGTGCCGAAGGCGGCCGCAAGCCAGGGCGAGTAATTTCCCAGCCACAGCATGATTTTCGGCATGACGTAAAACACCAGCCCGAAGCCGATGATAATGAGGACAGCTGCAACGGCCGGGGACCCGTCCTTTTTCTGCGGCGTGGGCTTGTCAGGCGCTGGCATTGGCAAGCTCCGCACGAATATCCTCAAGCTTGCGCTTCTGCGTGCCGTCAGCGGAGAAATTTTCGGGCGAAAGCCAGATTTCAAAGGCCCTGCCGATCAGCGGCCATTCACCGTCGATCATCGAGAACCACGCCGTATCGCGGTTTGCACCCTTCGAGATCATATGCTGGCGGAAAACGCCCTCGAAGGTGAAACCATACCGTTTCGCCGTGATCTTGGAGGGTTCGTTGTCGTTATGGCATTTCCACTCGTAGCGACGGTAACCCAGATCCTCGAAAACATGTTTCGCCATCAGGTAATGGGCCTCGGTGGAAAGCGGTGAACGCTTCATCTTCGCACCATGGGCGACTGAGCCCACCTCGACCACGCCATTGGCGGGATCGGGCCGCATGTAGCTCGCCATGCCGACGATATCGCCGGTGGCGTTTTCAATGAAGACCAGCGTGACCCAGTTGAGCTTCTCACTCGCGCTCAACAACCAGTCGCCGAAAGCGTCGGCATTGGGAAAGGCGCTTTGCGGGAAATATTTGAGGAGCGTATTCGTCCCCTCGCCGCCAAGTGCCGCCCAGAGCCTCGCAAGATGCCTGTCGCGATCAAACGGCTCCGCCGTTACATAAAGGCCCTTCAGCGTCACCGGCTGCGGCGCCGGACATCCCCTAAAATCACTCAGATCGCGCATTCTCTTCCCCATTGTCTGGGAGAAGGATTAGGCCAAGCGGGGCGGGATGACAACCGGGAAGTGGCGTGTATTGCTGTGGCCGTCGGCAGTTGGGGTTATGCCTTGGTGGGTGCGGCTCACCCCGCTCTGCCCTGCCGGGCATCTCCCCCTCAAGGGGGAGATCAGCCAGAATGAAACGCTCGCTCCCTCGCAACGTTGAAGATGGCCGAGAGATCGTCCGGGGTGAATCTCCCCCTTGAGGGGGAGATGCCCGGCAGGGCAGAGGGGGTGAGCCACACGCTCAAACCCTCATGCTCATGCCCAAAGCACTACCTCAAACCTTCGCAGCCACCACCGTCGCCTCGATATGATCGACCAGCGCATCCGGCAACCCAAGCCGTCCGGCAAGAAGGTCGAGATAACCGCGTTCCGCCCGCGTATCGGCCTCGATGGCAAGGCGCGAGGCGGTGTAGATTTCCACCTTCTGCTCTTCGGTGCGGGCAGCGGCCACCAGCGCGTCGATATCGAGCGGGTCAGCCAGTTCCTTTTCGAGGAAACGTTCCGCTTCCGTGTCGAGGCCGGAGACCTGCACCTTTTCCATGATGTTGGCGCGCTCGTTCTCGTCAATATGACCGTCGGCCTTGGCCGCAGCAATCATCGCCTGAATGAGCTTCAGCGCAAAATCGTTGGAAAGGGCGGGAGATTGCGGATGGAAGGCGGAATCGGCCGGCGGCGCCAGAAGCTCCGGCTCGGGTTTCGGCGCGACTTCCGGCTTCTCACCGGATTTGTAGTTCTTGTAGGCGAGATAACCGAGACCGGCGATGGCCGCGACGCCGCCGATGGTGGCGACATTGCCGGCAAGCTTGCGGCCGGTCTTGGTGCCCAGAATGGCGGCGGCGAGCGCACCGGCCTTCAAGGGATTGTTCTTGGCGATATCGGCGGCCTGCCCGGCTCTGTCACGGACGCTTCCCGAAAGGCCCGGCACCTGTGAGCCGAGGAATTGTTCAAGAAGCTTCTTGGCGTCGAACATCAAAATCTCCTGTAAGGGTCAAATCTACAGGGGAGATAGGAAGTCGTGGCGCGAATACAAATGTCAAACCCGCTCACGCCTTCGTGAACGGGTTTGAAGACGTGCAGATCAGCCGCGCAGGGCTGCGGCTTCGGCGGCAAGCTTGGTAATACCAGCCCAGTCGCCGGTCGCCACCAGTTCACGCGGGGCAACCCAGGAACCGCCAACGCACACCACGTTCGGCAGGGACAGATAATCATTGGCGTTCTTGAGCGAGACGCTGCCGGTCGGGCAGAACACCGTGCCGGCGAGCGGCGAGGACAGTGCCTTGAGATAAGGCGCGCCACCGGCCTGTTCGGCGGGGAAGAACTTCAGCACCTTGTAGCCCTCGTCGCGCAGCGCCATGACCTCGCTTGCGGTGGCGGCGCCTGGAAGCAGAGGCACCTTGGAGCCGCGCGCGGCCTCGAGCACGCTTTTGTTGATGCCGGGGCTGACGATGAAGGTGGAACCCGCTTCCGCTGCCGCTTCGAAATCCTTCGCATTGAGGATGGTGCCGGCGCCGACATTGGCGCCTTCCACTTCCGCTGCGACCGCGCGGATGGCGTCGAGTGCGGCGGGCGTGCGCATGGTAATCTCGATTGCCTTCAGGCCGCCTGCGACGAGGGCGCGCGCGAGCGGCACGGCGGAAGCGGCATCATCCACGATCAGCACCGGAACGACCGGCTGGAGTTTGAGGATGGAGAGCAGTTTTTCGGAGTCCTGGGCCAAGATGAGCCTCCCTTGCGCGATTGAAACGATTGAAATCCCGTTTACCGATTAGCCTGCCCCGGCTTTGATGTCGAGGCATGACGGGGCCATTTTTTATCTAGATACTTCAATCAATTCGCTTCTTCGCGACCTCATCTTGCGATAATCTGGCGCACCAGTTTGCGGAGACAGCATGGCCAAGGAAATTGAACGGAAGTTTCTTGTTGCAGGCGGTGAATGGCGCAATGAGGTGACGCATAGCATGGCTTTTCGGCAGGCATATGTCGCCTCGCTGGAAAATCGTTCCGTCAGGGTCAGGATCGTCAACGGACGTGACGCGACACTGACGATCAAGATCGGCGCAAGCGCGCTTGTCCGCGACGAATATGAATATGCCATTCCCCTCAAAGACGCGGAAGAGATGATGGCGAGCGCACCGGGGGTGGTGATCGAAAAGACGCGCCACACCGTCGATCACGGCGGCTTCACCTGGGAAATCGATGTTTTCGAAGGCCGATATCAAGGACTGGTGGTGGCAGAGGTGGAGATGGACGACGAGAATGCCGATCCGGATCTGCCCTCCTGGCTTGGCAGGGAAGTGACTGGCGACCGCCGCTTTTCCAACCAGTCGCTGGCCATGGACAATCCGCATGGAGAATTGTCGGATGCCTTTCAGAATTGACCCTAAAAAGCCCTTTGACGACGAAATCCGTCGTGCCGGGCTGGAACTGATCGACGATGCGATAACCATCCTTCGTGACCGGCCGTCCGGCCCGCACGAAGCGGTGCATGATGCTCGCAAGCGGTTCAAGCGGCTGCGCGCGCTCTACCGCCTCGTTGCCAGGGGTGCGCCCGATTTCAGCCGTGAGGAAAACGCCCGTTTCCGCGACATCGCCCGCTCGCTCGCCTTTGCGCGCGATGCGACGGCACTGGTGGAGACGGCGGATTATCTCGAACCTTTCGCGCTCTCCGATGCGCAGGGCAAGGCGCTGCGTTCCATCGCGGCGATGCTGCGCAAGCGCCGCGATCACGCCATCGAACATGAGGCAGGCCTCGACGACGCCATTTCGGCGGCCATCGCCGGATGCGAGGCGGGACGCGAGAGGCTGAAGGCGCTGTCGCTAACGGACGAGGTGAAAGACACCACGCGGCTGGTGAGAACCAGCTGGTCAAAGCAGAGAAAACGGGCGCGCCAGGCGCTTGCCGACTGTCACGACCATGCCGACGTCGAGCATTTCCATGAATTGCGCAAGGCCGGGCAGGCCTACTGGATGCATCTCGGCCTGCTGCGCCGCATCTGGCCCTCCGCCATGCGCGCAAAAAGGGCCGATACCAAAAGGCTGGTCGACATACTCGGCCATGAACATGATCTCTCCGTCCTTGCAGCCGTCGCCGATCGGGAGCCGGAACGTTTCGGCAATGGCGAAAGGCTCGCCCTGCTTCTCGATGCGATCATCCAGAGGCAGCAGGCGCTGCGCACCGAAGGTCTTCAGCTGGCAAACGAAGTCTTCTCCGAATCCGCCGGCACGGAAAGCCGCATCGTCGGCCTCCTGTGGCGGCATGCGGGGAAATAGGAGGGAAGGCGACGAAGGGAACGTCCCACCCACTCGACGTCATCCTCGGGCTTGTCCCGAGGATTTGCAACGTTTCGATTTTGCGCGGCGTGATTAGATCCTTGGGACAAGCCCAAGGATGACGGAAGAGGGGTTTGCGGTCTCACCAACGCGGATTTAAGTGACGAACCGCCCCACATTTTGCTCCCTTTGTCCGATATCTGACGATTTTCAAAATACCGGCGATGGCGGATAAATATTGCTTTGCGGCCGCCGTCGCTGTATTTCAGCGCCCATGACCGACACCACCATTCTCCCCCGCCCGGACGTCGCCCCTGGCATTATTGGCGATTTCCTTGTGGCAGCGCTTTATCATTTCGCCCGCCTGCCGCGGTTCGAAAGCCTGCGCGAGCCATTGTTCGAGCTCTGCCAGATAAATGGCGTCAAGGGCACGCTGCTTCTGGCGGCCGAAGGCATCAACGGCACCATTGCCGGGCCGGATGCGGGCGTTCGCGCCGTGCTTGCCTTCCTGCGCGCCCAGCCGGAATTTGCCGCTCTGGAGCACAAGGAAAGCCGCGCGTCGGGCATGCCCTTCGTGCGCATGAAGGTGAAGCTCAAGAAAGAGATCGTCACCATGGGCGTGCCGGATATCGATCCGAACCGCATCGTCGGCACCTATGTCGAGCCGCGCGACTGGAACGGGCTGATCTCAGACCCCGATACCATCGTCATCGATACGCGCAACGACTACGAGACCGCCATCGGCCTCTTCAAGGGCGCGGTCGATCCGAAGACCAAGACCTTCCGCGAGTTTCCCGACTGGGTGAAGAACAATCCCGGCCTGCACAACAAGCCGAAGATCGCCATGTATTGCACCGGCGGCATTCGCTGCGAAAAGGCGACCGCCTTCATGAAGGAACAGGGCTTCGACGAGGTCTATCACCTGAAAGGCGGCATCCTCAAATATCTGGAGGAAGTGCCGGAGGAAGAGAGCCTGTGGGAAGGCGCCTGCTTCGTGTTCGACGAGCGCGTCTCGGTGGTTCACGGGCTGGCCGAAGGCGACCACAAGCTCTGCCATGCCTGCCGCAACCCCATCACGCCGGAAGTGCGGTTATCCCCGCTGTTCGAGGAAGGCGTTTCCTGCCCGAGCTGTTACGACGACCGGACAGAAGAGGACCGCCAGCGCTTCCGCGACCGGCAGCAGCAGATCGAACTGGCAAAGAAGCGCGGCGAGCGGCATCTGGGTCGGTAACGGGTCGGCAGTAAACGTAGCCGGATACCAGATGGTTAACCTTTCCTGCGTCATCCTCGGGCCTGACCCGAGGATCCATTGCGCGGTTGATTGTGGATCCTCGGGTCAAGCCCGAGGATGACCTCGAATATGGAGGAAGCGCCTGTCCGCCGCAAGCCTGCGCAAGTAAAGCCAGCTGCTTACGCCCCTGCCCGAAGCGCAAACAGCGGCGCCGTCTGCTCCTCCAGCATGGCGGTGACGACTTCGGCGGCGACCGGTTTCGAGAACAGGTAACCCTGCAATTCGTCACAACCGCACAGATGCAGGATGGCTGCCTGTTCTTCCGTCTCGACACCCTCCGCAGTGACCGGGATATCGAGCGATTTCGCCAGCGCCACCGTCGCCTGCAGCATTTGCAGAGAGCGTCCGCCCTTTTCGAGCGCCATGATCAGCGAGCGGTCGATCTTCATGCGGTCGAAACCGAAGCGGCGCAGATAGCCGACACTTGCAAAGCCGGCCCCGAAATCATCGAGCGCTATGTGCAGGCCAAGCTGTTTCAGCTTGTCGATCGCCGCACTTGCCCGTTCCGGATGCTGGATGAAATATCCCTCCGTCATCTCCAGCCGCAGCCTTTCGGTCGGCGTCTGCGTGGCGGCGAGAATATCCGCCACATGGCGGGAGAAGGCGGGATTGCGAAACTGCACGGGTGAGATATTCACCGAAAGCTTGATGGAGGGCCATTGCGCCGCCGTCTCGCAGGCCTTGTGCAGGACGATAAGGCCGAGCCGGTCGATGAGGCCGCTGGTCTCGGCAGCAGCGATGAAGATATCCGGCGGCACGAAGCCGTATCCCGGCCTCTGCCAGCGGGCAAGTGCCTCCACCCCGGTGATGCAGCGCGTGGCGGCGCTGACGACCGGCTGGTAGACCACCGTTATTTCGTCATTCAGAATGGCGTGGCGCAGATCCGCCTCAAGCTGCAGCTTTTCCTCGCGCAGCGCATCCATTTTCAGCTCGTAGGAAACGTAACGCCCGCGCCCGTTTTCCTTGGCCTGATACATGGCCATGTCGGCGCGGCGCAGCAGTTCCTCACCATTGATATCGCCGGCCCTCGAAACCGAGGTACCGATGCTGCAACCGATGCTCGCCACCCGCTCCCCGATGCTGAAGGGCTCGGTGAAAAGTTCAAGCAGCGCCTGACAGAGCTTGCGGCCCTCCGACCATACGTCATTGCCCTGAATGGCAATGGCGAATTCATCGCCGCCAAGCCGCGCCAGCACGGCACCTTCCGGCACCAGCACCCTCAGCGCCGCCGCCACACCCTTGATCAGCCTGTCGCCTGCGGCATGGCCGTAGGAATCGTTGATCTCCTTGAAACCATCGAGATCGAGGTAGAGCAGCTTGATGTCCGTCTTGTCCTGCCGGGCCTTGCCCACCATGCGGTTCAGCTTGGAAAACAGGCCGGCGCGGTTGCTGAGCCCGCTCAGGCGATCGCGCAGGGCCTCCTCCCGCGCCGCAGCCTCATCGGCCTTCAGCCGGTCAAGCGTGGCAGAGCCGATGATGAGAAGGACGAGAAAGAACGTTCCCGCAATGCCGAGCGCGGTAAAGACAACCGGGCGCGCATCATGAAAGCTGACATCTCCCGGCAGATGCGAGCGCCAGACGAGCCGCGCCAGCACATCGCCCAGCGGGTTGACGATATCCACATGGTTTTCGGCAGGCCCGTCGCCATATTCCAGTTGCAGCCCATCGATGACGTAATTGCGGGCGAGCTTGTCCACCGTCGCCTGCGTGAGATGGCGCGCAAAAATCAGATAACGCCGCTCGGAACCGACCGGCGGCAAGGCTCCCGATTTCAACCGTACCAGCGCCACGCCTGCGGCGGCGATGCCATCGCGCGTTTTGACGAAACCGGTCACCTGAGAGGTAATGCCTGGCCGCATGGACTGCACGCGCTCGATCATTTCCCTGACGCCGCCAGAGAAATAACTCTGCGACTTCCAGGAGGCTGGCTTGCCGTTCTGATAGGCCATGCGGACCTTGCCGTCCTCGTCAAGCACGACGGCGGTATCGAAAAGCTCGTTGTTGACCGTCATGTCGCCATAATTACTGGCCACCCAGTCGAAGCGATCAGGAGCATAGACATATTCGGCCGCATCATCCCAGGCGGCATAGTCATTCAGGGTCGCACCGAGCTGCTCGCGGAAGGTGACGAGGGCACCGGCCGTCGTCTCTCGCGAGCGGGCGTTGTCCAGCAAATTCGCCTTTTCCCTGACCTGGCTGAGGGCGGAGAGGACGAGCGCGGTGACGATGAGAAGCACGAGCGCGAATGTGGACAATACGACGCCCACGGCCGTTCTTCGCCCGACCGGCAGGTATTCCCCAATGTTTCGCGGCGCAATCCGCATAAAATCCCCTTCGAAAGCATCATCTTGCGAAGGAAACATTCAGAAGCCGTTAAACCGGATTGTGACGCAGCCCCAAAAAACAACGGGTATAAAACGACAGTCGGGGTAAAAACCTGAAAAATCCTTCCCCGAAATCATGGGGGGTTTTCAGAAAACGTGGTTGCACGCGGGCCCAAAAACAAAAAACCTCCCCCGTAACCGGGAGAGGTCGTCATTTTTGCCGTAACCGATAGGATTACCAGGACGGGATGACCGTGCCGTTGTACTTCTCCAGAATGAAGGCCTTCACTTCCGGGCTGTGGTAGGATTCCACCAGCGTCTTCACCCAGGGCTTGTCCTTGTCCTGCGCACGGACGGCGATGATGTTGGCGTAAGGGGACTTTTCGCTTTCGATGGCGATCGCGTCCTTCTTCGGGTTCAGGCCGGCAGCCGTCGCATAGTTGGTGTTGATGACCGAAGCGTCGGTGTCGTCAAGCGAGCGCGGCAGCTGGGCAGCATCAAGCTCGACGATCTGGATGTTCTTCGGGTTTTCGGTGATGTCGGCAGGGGTTACCTTCAGGCCGGCTTCTTCCTTGACCTTGAGCACGCCCTTGGAAGCGAGAACCAGCAGCGCGCGGCCGCCATTGGTCGGGTCGTTCGGAATGCCGACGGTCGCGCCGTCCTTCAGCTCGTCAAGGTTCTTCACCTTCTTCGAATAAACGCCCATCGGGGTGGTGATGGTGGTGCCGACGCTGACGAGATCGAACTTGCGGTCGGCGATCTGGTTGTCGAGGTAAGGCTGGTGCTGGAAGGAGTTGGCCTGAAGTTCGCCATCGTTCAGCGCCTGGTTCGGCACGACATAATCGGAGAATTCGACGATGTCGATGTCCAGACCCTTGGTCGCCGCGATCTTCTTGACCTGCTCCATGATCTGCGCGTGCTCGGCGGGGGTTACGCCGATCTTGATGGTCTCGGCCAGCGCCTGACCGGCGGTGAAGAGAGCGGCGAGCGAAGCCGCGAGGATGATTTTCTTCATGGGTGTCTCCTTGGGTTTGTTATTCTTGGGATTGTTGTTCTTGAACGGCTTTATCAGTTTTTGCGGGTCCGCTTGTCGAAGCTGCGGGCGAGCCGGTCACCGGCGCTCTGCACCAGCTGCACCAGCACGATGAGCACCAGAACCACGGCCAGCATCACGTCAGGCATGAAACGCTGGTAACCGTAGCGAATGCCGAGGTCTCCCAGCCCGCCGCCGCCGACAGCGCCGACCATCGCCGAATAACCGATGAGGCTGACGAGGGTGAGTGTCAGCGCCAGCGTGATGCCGGGCTTGGCTTCGGCCAGCAGGACTTTCGTGACGATCTGCAACGGTGTCGCGCCCATGGCGCGGGCGGCCTCGATCAGGCCCTTGTCCACCTCGCGGATCGCAGCCTCCACCAGCCTTGCAATGAAGGGCACAGTGGCGACCGTGAGCGGCACGATGGCGGCGCTGGTGCCGATGGAGGTGCCGGCCACGAGACGGGTGAAAGGAATGATCGCCACCACCAGAATGATGAAGGGCGTGGAGCGCGCCGCGTTGACGACGAGGCCGAGAATGCGGTTTGTCATCGGCGCGGGGAACAGTTCGCCCTTGCCGCTGGTGGCGAGGAAAACGCCCATCGGCACACCGATGATCGAGCCGACGATGCCGGCGACCGCGACCATGTGCAGCGTTTGCAGAAGGCCCTTCAATAGAAGGTTGAAAATCATATCAGGCGACATAACCGAGCACCTCCGTGTGAAGACCGGTCTCAGCATAAAAACGGCTGGCGCGGGCGGTGATTTCCGCTGTGGCCGGATAGGAGACAACCAGCGAGCCGAAGGGTTCGCCGGAAATCTCCTCGATGGTGCCGGCAAGGATGTTCACATCAGGGCCGATCTCGGCAACCAGACGGGCCGTCAGTGGCTGGAAAGCCGTTTCGCCGAAGAACACCAGCCGCACGAGAACGCGGTCGCCTTCCGCAGCTTCCGGCTTCAAGCCCGAAGTCACCCAATGCGGCAGCTTCACGCCGACCGAGGACGACAGTAGGCTGCGGGTCGTCTCGTGTTTCGGTGCGGTGAAGATGTCGAAGGTACGGCCTTGCTCGACGATCAGGCCCCTGTCGATGACAGCCACCTGCGAGGCAATGGTCTTCACCACCTCCATCTCATGGGTGATGAGCAGCACGGTGAGCCCCAGTTCGGCATTGATGCGCTTCAGAAGCTCGAGGATGGACTGGGTCGTCTCCGGGTCGAGCGCCGACGTCGCCTCGTCGGACAACAGCAGCTTGGGTTGCGTGGCAAGCGCGCGGGCGATGCCGACACGCTGCTTCTGACCACCGGAGAGTTCCGCCGGATAACGCTTGGACTTGTCGGAAAGGCCGACGAGATCGAGCAGCGGCGTTACCCGCGTTTCGATCTCCTTCTTGCCAAGGCCGGCAATTTCAAGCGGCAGCGCCACATTGTCGAAAGCGGTGCGCGACGACAGGAGATTGAAATGCTGGAAGATCATGCCGACGGAACGGCGAAGCGTCCTGAGGCTCTTCTCATCAAGGGCTGCAACATCGACGCCATCGACGACGACGCGGCCCGAGGAAGGTTTTTCAAGGCCGTTGGCGAGACGGATGAGGGTGGATTTGCCCGCACCCGAACGGCCGATGATGCCGGTGATGGAGCCCTTCGGCACGGTGTAATCGATGCCGGCAAGGGCTGCGAAACCGGGCTTGCCGTCGGCACCGCCGAATGTCTTGGTCACGCCTTCGAACGTGACCATCGGATCCTTGACCGCCGGTTCTGGGACCGCCTTTGGCGGGGTCGCGGGCGAGGCCGCGCTGGATTGAAAACTCATTGCAAACTCTGGGAAAACGCGTGACGGATCGGGTCTCAAAAAATCCTGTTGCGGCAGACAGCCGCTCTCTTCATGCGGCCGGATGGCACATTCGATGACAGCTGATTTTCCGGGTGACTGTCCGGGTCATTTCGTCAGGCTTTCACTCAAGAGATGCCGGGGATCGGCATTTCGATGGCGCATACTTGCCCGCAGGCGCCATCTTTTAACAGGGATGATTTTTCAATTATCTGAAATCAGAGGAAAAATCTACCGCAAAGCCGTCATTGCGGCCTTGCGGCGGTCAAGACTTTGCGAGTGCCTTG